>NZ_JBFBKP010000027.1:0-52321 GCF_040702285.1 Arthrobacter sp. NPDC080086 | reverse complement strand
TTCGCTGAAGCCCTTCGGGTCATCGAGGTCCTCGGCGGTGGGCAGCAGGTCCGGGTGCTGCCAGATGGCGTCCCGGCCCTCCACGCCGCGTTCCTCCTTCAACTGGGCCCACAGCGTCGCGGCCTCGCGCAGCCGGCGCGGCCGCAACTCCAGGCCCACCAGGGACGAGAAGGCGTGTTCGGCCGGTCCGCCGGTGGCACGGCGGCGGCGGACCGTCTCGCGCAGGGCCGCCGCAGAAGGCAGCAGCTTCTCGGTGGCGGCGGCGGTCAGCTCGTCCACCCACCCCTCCACCAGAGCGAGCGCGGTCTCGAGCTTCTCCAGTGCCTGGTCCTGGGCGGGGGTGCGCTGCGGCATGAAGACACCCTGGGAGAGGGCCTCCTGGATGCCTTCGGGGTTGCTGGGGTCCAGCTCCCGGGCGAGGTCCTCAATCTTGGAGGTGTCGATGTGGATGCCCCGGGCGTAGGCCTCGATGGCGCCCAGCAGGTGCCCGCGCAGCCAAGGGACCTGGACGAACAGCCGGGCGTGGGCGGCCTCGCGGACGGCCAGGAAGAGCCGGATGTCGTTCTCGGGAAGGCTGAGGCCCTCACCGAACTTGGCCACGTTGGCGGGGAGGAGCGCCATCTCCAGGTCGGCCAGCGGGACGCCGATGTCGGTGGAGCTGACCACCTCTGCGGAGAGTGCACCGATCGCCTGGCCCAGCTGCATGCCGAAGATCGCGCCGCCCATGTTCTGCAGCATCGAGGAGGCGCCGCCCATCATGGACTTCATTTCCTCGGGCATCTGTTCGGTCATCGCGGTGGAGAGTGCGTTGGCGATGCTGTTGGCCACCGGCTCGGTCAGCCGCTTCCAGGTGCCCAGGGTTTCCTCGACCCACTCGGCCCGGGACCAGGCACGGCCGATCAGCCCCGTGGAGGGAAGCTCGGTGACCTGGTCCAGCCACAGCTCAGCCAGCCGGAGCGCCTCGTCCACCTCGCGGGACTGGGCGGCGGTGACGGAGGGGTCGGAACCGCTGGCCGCGACCCGCCGGGCGTTCTCGTGCGCCAGCTGCCAGTTGACGGGCCCGTCGGAGGAGGCGCTCATCATGGCCTGGACCTGCGAAAACATCTGCGCCAGCAGGTTGGGGTCATCGGGCAGGCCCGCGGCTTTGGCCAGTTCGGCCGGATCGATGTTCCCCATGCCCTTGCCGCCCATCAGGTTCTGCAGCATTTCCGCCAGCGGATCCTTGGGCTCGTCGTCCCCGTTGGACGGTTGGTGTGGGTTAGAGGTCATGATCCCGCCGATCGTCGGTGTGACTGGTACTCAACTTCACGCTACCCCTCCCGCTCAGCGGCTGTCTTGCAGAAACCGGCGCCGTTCGCTGTCGGCAAAGCACTCCGGCACCCCGCGAGCGCGTAGTGTGGGGCTCTGGAATATTTGCATGGCTGACGCGCCGTTTCCGGGCGCCGGCCCAGCGTCCGGACCACCCCCGGCAGGGGTGCCGGACGCCGGCACGAGAGGTCCTTCAGTGACGTTTACGCAGGACGGGCAGCCCGGTAACGGCCCCGTGGCCGACAGTACCGCCAACGGCACGGTCGAAAGCCCCGCTACCGACGGCGACGGCGCCGACCACGCGGGCCTCTGGCCGCGCCGCGGAGCTCGCGCCGGCCGGCAGGGCGGCGCCGGGGGAGGAGGGCGCCGACCCTCGGCCATGGTGGTCTCCGGCCTGCTCTCGATCGGACTCGGCGTCGCAGCCCTCAGCCTGCCCGTTCCCTATGTGATCGAATCCCCGGGCCCCACCTTCAACACCCTGGGCACGGACAACGGCAAGCCGGTCATCACCGTCACCGGGCACGAGTCCTACCCGGCCAAGGGCAACCTGGACCTCACCACGGTGTACGTCGACGGCGGCCCCAACGGACCCGTGAGCGTCTTCGAGGCCCTCACCGCCTGGCTGAACCCCGCCAAGGCCGTCTACCCGCAGGAACTGATCTTCCCCAGCGGCGTCACCAAGGAACAGTCGCAGCAGGAAAGTGCCGTGGCCATGACCACCTCCCAGGAGAACGCCGTCGCGGCCGCCCTGAAGGAACTCGGCATCCCGTTCGGGCAGAAGCTCCAGGTGGCCAGCATCCCCGACGACTCCGCGTCCAAGGGCAAGATCCAGGAGGGCGACCTGCTGGTCTCCATCGGCGGCAAGCCGATCTCCGCGCTGAGCGTCATCCAGTCCGAGCTCGCCGCCGGCAACGGCAAACCGGTCCCCGTGGTGGTGGACCGCGGCGGCAGCCAGCAGACGCTGACCATCACGCCGGCCAAGTCCGAGAACGGCCGCTACCTCCTCGGCGTGGTGCTGCAGTACAAGTTCACCTTCCCCTTCGACGTAAAAATCTCCCTGGACAAGGTGGGTGGCCCGAGCGCCGGCATGATGTTCGCCCTCGGGATCGTGGACACGGTGACCCCGGGCGACCTTACCGGCGGCAAGCACATCGCGGGCACCGGAACCATCACCCCCGACGGCGCCGTCGGGCCCATCGGCGGCATCGACCAGAAGATGGTCGGCGCCCGCTCCGGCGGGGCCACCCTGTTCCTCGCGCCGGCGGCCAACTGCGACGAAGTCGTCGGCCACATCCCGGCCGGCCTGCAGGTGGTGAAGGTCGAGACCCTGGCCGACGCACGGCACGCCGTCGAGCTCTCAGCGTCAGGCGGCGACACGGCCGAGCTGCCCGCTTGCACCAGGAACTAGACTGACCCCGGAACTAAGCCTCCGTGCCGCTCGTGGCACAAGAGACAACTGAAAAAACAGCAGCACCGACGACCAGCTATGAGGTATCGAGTTTGTCCCGTCCCAGCACCGTCCCACCCGGAAGGCAACAGCAGCGGCGAGGCGCCCTAACGCCCACGCTGATTGTCGTGGCCCTGCTCGTCGTGGGCTTCATCTTCTTCGCCAATGTGTGGACGGACGTCCTCTGGTACCAGCAACTGGGCTACTTCGAAGTCTTCGTGACCGAGAACGTGTCCCGGATCCTGATCTTCCTGGCGGGCTTCGCGGTGATGTTCGCGGCCATGTTCTTCGCCATCCGCATCGCCTACACCGCCCGGCCCGTCTACGCCCCGGACTCCGAGATCCGGGACAACCTCAACCGCTACCAGGCCCAGCTCGAGCCGATCCGCCGCGTGGTCATGATCGGCCTGCCCGTCCTGTTCGGCCTCTTCGCCGGCAGCGCGGCCGCCAGCCAGTGGCAGAAGGTGCTGCTGTTCCTGCACCAGAAGCCGTTCGGCCAGAATGATCCGCAGTTCAACCTGGACATCAGCTTCTACATGATGACCCTGCCGTTCCTGGGCTTCGTCACCGGCTTCCTGATCAGCGTCGCCGTCGTCGCCGGCATCGCGGGGATCCTCACCCACTACCTCTACGGCAGCATCCGCCTGATGGAACGTGGCGTCTTCACCAGCCGCGCCGCCCAGATCCACCTGGCCGTCACCGGCGCGGCCTTCCTGCTGCTGCTGGGCGTCAACTTCTGGCTGGACCGCTACTCGGCCGTGCTGAACAACAGCGGCCGCTGGGCCGGCGCCCTCTACACGGACGTCAACGCCGTGATCCCCACCAAGGCGATCCTCGCCGTCGCCGCCGCGCTGGTGGCCGTGCTCTTCATTGTCGCGGCCGTGATCGGCAAGTGGCGCCTCCCCGTCATCGGCACCGCCATGCTGGTCATCACCTCCATCCTGGCCGGCGGCGTTTACCCGTGGGTCATCCAGCAGTTCCAGGTCCGCCCCTCCGAGCAGACCCTGGAAAAGACCTACATCGAGCGCAACATCGCCATGACCCGGGCTGCCTACGGCCTGGATAAGATCCAGGAAAAGCGCTATGAGGCCACGACCAACGCCACCACCGGCGCGCTGGCCCCGGACGCCCAGACGACGGCGAACATCCGCTTGCTGGACCCGAATCTGATCTCCGACGCGTTCTCGCAGCTTGAGCAATACCGGCCGTACTACCAGTTCCCCAGCACCCTGAACGTGGACCGGTATGAGGTCAACGGCAAGATCCAGGACACCGTGATCGCGGTCCGCGAGCTGAACCCCAGCGGCCTGGCCAGCAACCAGCAGTCCTGGCTGAACAAGCACGTCGTCTACACCCACGGCTACGGTGTCGTCGCTGCCAAGGGCAACAAGTTCACCGCCGACGGCAAGCCCGACTTCCTGCAGTCCGGCATCCCGTCGACCGGCGTCCTCGGCACCGACACCACGTACCAGCCGCGGATCTACTTCGGCGAAAACTCTCCGGACTACTCGATCGTCGGCGCCCCGGACGGCGCGCCGCACCGTGAGCAGGACCGCCCCGCCGCCAAGGAGGGCGACGCCGGCACGCAGTACACCTTCACCGGCAACGGCGGCCCGAACGTGGGCAGCTTCTTCAACAAGATCCTGTACGCGGTGAAGTTCCAGTCCTCCGACCTCCTGCTTTCCGACGGCGTCAACGCCGATTCGCAGATCCTCTACGACCGCAGCCCCAAGGACCGCGTGGAGAAGGTGGCCCCGTACCTGACGGTCGACGGCAATGCCTATCCCGCCGTCGTGGACGGCCGCGTGAAGTGGATCGTGGACGGCTACACCACCAGCCCGTACTTCCCGTACTCCCAGCAGGAGCAGCTCTCGGACGCCACCCGGGACTCGCAGACCTCCGCGGGCCGGACCGCCGCGCTGCCCAGCAGCTCGGTGAACTACATCCGGAACTCGGTCAAGGCCACCGTGGACGCCTACGACGGCTCCGTCACCCTCTACGCCTGGGATGACCAGGATCCGGTCCTGAAGGCCTGGCAGAGCATCTTCCCCTCCACGCTGAAGCCGTACTCGGAGATGTCGGGTGCGCTGATGAGCCACGTACGGTACCCGGAGGACCTCTTCAAGGTCCAGCGTGAGCTGCTGGGCCGGTACCACGTGACCAACCCGGACAACTTCTTCACCAACAACGACGCGTGGAGCGTCCCGAACGACCCCACGGTGAAGGACGACGGCGTCAAGCAGCCTCCGTTCTACATGTCGCTGCAGATGCCGGACCAGGACAAGCCGGCCTTCCAGCTCACCTCCTCGTTCATCCCGCAGGTGGTCAACGGCAACGCCCGAAACGTCCTCTACGGCTTCCTCGCCGCGGACTCCGACGCCGGTAACCAGAAGGGCGTGAAGGCGGACAGCTACGGCCAGCTACGGCTGCTGCAGATCCCGCCGGAGGCCAACGTCCCCGGCCCGGGCCAGGCGCAGAACAAGTTCAACTCGGACCCCACGGTGTCCCAGGCGTTGAACCTGCTCCGGCAGGGCGCGTCCGCGGTGCTCAACGGCAACCTGCTGACGCTGCCGGTGGGTGGCGGCCTGCTCTACGTCCAGCCGGTCTACCTGAAGTCGACGGGGGAGACCTCCTACCCGACGCTGCAGCGAGTGCTGGTGGCCTTCGGCGACAAGATCGGCTTCGCCCCGACCCTGGACGAGGCGCTGAACCAGCTCTTCGGCGGCAGCTCCGGCGCCACGGCGGGCGACGCGGCGAACAACGGCCAGACACCGGCGACGCCGGGCCCGGGCACCGGGACAACCCCGCCCACCGGCGGCTCGAACGCCAACGCGGACCTCAAGGCGGCACTCGATGACGCGAACAGCGCCATCAAGGCCGGCCAGGAGGCCCTGGCCAAGGGCGACTTCGCAGCCTACGGCGACCAGCAGAAGAAGCTCTCCGCCGCCCTGCAGCGGGCGATCGACGCCGAGGGGAAGCTGACGCCGCCGGCCAGCGGCGGCAGCCCCTCGCCCACGGCGTCGCCGACGGCGACAGCCTCGCCCTCGCCCACCAAGTAGCCGCGGGCCTCGTGGCCGGCCTCCCGTGACGGGGCGCCGGCCACCCCCGGGATCGGGGCGGTGCGATGCAGATCACGCCGCCCCGATTTGGCCCCGCGTTCACCGGCAGGTAATGTTGATGGTGCGACGCGGGGTGGAGCAGTTCGGTAGCTCGCTGGGCTCATAACCCAGAGGTCACAGGTTCAAATCCTGTCCCCGCAACAAAGGAAAGGCCCGGATCCATTGAGGATCCGGGCCTTTCGCGTTCCCGCGGCCCCGCGGCCAGGTGCGCTGTTCCGGGCCGGGGCCGGGCCAAACCCGCCCGGCCCGCGGGTTCGTTCAGCCGTCCTTGAGCTTCTGGTACGTCTCCAGCGCCCGGGCGCGGGACTCGGGCAGCCCCACCACCGGCTCCGGATAGTCCCCGGCGCCGTCCGCGGCCTTCCAGGGCTCGTGGATGGCCTTGTCGTCCAGGTCGGCCAGCTCGGGGAGGTAGGCGCGCAGGTAGCGTCCCGCGGCGTCGAATTTCTTGCTCTGCGTCACCGGATTGAAGATCCGGAAGTAGGGGGAGGCGTCCGCGCCGGAGCCGGCAACCCACTGCCAGTTGGCGGGGTTGGAGGCGGAATCGGCGTCCACCAGGGTGTCCCAGAACCATTCCTCGCCGGTGCGCCAGTCCGCCAGCAGGTTCTTAACCAGGAACGAGGCCGCCGCCATCCGGACGCGGTTGTGCATCCAGCCGGTCTGCCAGAGCTGCCGCATGCCGGCGTCCACCAACGGATACCCGGTCCGGCCCTGCTGCCAGGCCCGGAGGTCCGCCGCGGTGGGCTTTTCCCAGGCGAAGTCGTCGAACTCGGGCCGGAAGTTGCGGGTGGCCAGCTGGGGATTCTCGTACAGCAGCTGCCAGCAAAATTCCCGCCAGCCGATCTCGGAGCGGAACACGCCGACGTCGGCGGGGGCGTGGTGCGGGAAGCGGGAACGCAGGGCGTGCCAGATCCGGAACGGGCTGATCTCGCCGAAGCGCAGGTGCGGGGAGAGCCTGCTGGTGCCCTCGACGCCGGGCCGGTCGCGCCCGGTCCCGTACTCGGTCACGGGGCCGTCCAGGAAGGTCTCCAGCCGCTCGTGGGCGCCCGCCTCGCCGGGGGTCCATTCCTTGGCCAGACCCTGGCTCCAGTCCGGCCGCTGGGGGAGGAGCTCCCAGTCGGACAGGGTGTCGGTGGCCGGCAGCCGGCGCTCTCCGGTCTTGGCGGGGGCGGGGAGCTGCTGCGGGGCGTCCAGCGGCTGCCGGGGGTCCTGGGAGTCCAGGCAGGCCTTCCAGAACGGGGTGAAGACCTTGTAGGGGCCGCCGGAGCCGTTCCGGACGGTCCACGGCTCGAACAGGAGGTTGGCCTGGAAGCTCTCGGCCTCGAGGCCCTCCTTGGCGGCCCAGTCCTTGAGGCCCGCGTCGACGGCCCGCTCCGGGCCGCCGTAGCGGCGGTTCCACAGCACGCGGTCCGCGCCGGTTTCCTTGACCAGGTCGCGGATGATCCGGTCCGCCCGGCCGCGGCGCAGCACCAGCCGGTTGCCGGCCTCCTTGAGGTCCGCGGCCAGGGACTCCAGCGAGTGGTGCAGCCACCACTTCGTGGCGCCGCCCAGAGGCCTGATGCCGGGGGACTCTTCGTCCAGGACGTAGACCACCGTCATTGGCCCGTCGGCGGCGGCGCCCTCCGCCAGGGCCGGGTTGTCATCCAGGCGAAGATCGTCGCGAAGCCAAACCAAAGTCGAAGACATGGCTCAACGCTACTGGATGCCGCCCCGCAGAAAGCGCAGGGCCGGAAGCGCAAGTCAGGAAGCGCAGGGCAGAAAGCGCAGGGCCGGAAGTGCAGGGCAGGGGAACAGGACACAAGGTTCAGGAGGGGCAGGGCAGGAAACGCCCCGGGGACGGCGAGGGCCGGGTTCCGCAGCGGAACCCGGCCCTCGCCGTCGTCGTCCGGCGGCGCGTCACGCGCCGGCGTGGACCTTGATCAGAGCTTGTCGAAGTCGGCCTCGTCCACGGTGGAGCCGGTGTGGGAACCGTTGCCGGCGCCGAGGGCCTGCTGGCTGCCGCCGGACTTCAGCGCGGCCAGCCGGGCCTCGATCTCGGTCTGCTCGCCGAGGTCTTCGAGGGCGTTGAACTGGGCGTCCAGGCTGGAGGCGGCGAGTTCCTGCTGGCCGCGGACCTTGGCCTCCTCGCGGCGGATCTTCTCTTCGAAGCGGCCCACCTCGGAGGTCGGGTCCATGATGTCAATGCTCTTGAGCGCGTCGTGGACCTGGCTCTGCGCGGCGGCGGTCTTGGACCGGGCCACCAGTTCGTTGCGCTTGCTGGTCAGCTCGTTGAGCTTGTTCTTCATCTGGTCCAGGCCCTGCTTGAGCTTGTCCACCACCTCGGTCTGGGAGGCGATGCTCGGCTCGGCGGACTTGGCCTCGTTCTCCGCGGTGATCTGGCGCTGCAGCGCCACCTTGGCCAGGTTGTCGAACTTCTCGGCGTCCACGGAGTCGCCCTTGGCCCGGTATTCGTCGGCCTTGCGGGAGGCGGCGAGGGCCTTGTTGCCCCAGTCCTGGGCGTTCTTGAGGTCCTCGTTGTAGTCATCCTGCAGCATCCGCAGGTTGCCGATGGTCTGGGCGACGGCGGACTCCGCCTCGGCGATGTTGTTGGTGTAGTCGCGGACCATCTGGTCCAGCATCTTCTGCGGATCCTCGGCCTGGTCCAGCAGCGAGTTGATGTTCGCCTTCGCCAGCTGTGCCATGCGGCCGAAAATGGACTGCTTAACCATGGTGCTACCTCTCGTCCTCTCCAGTGGGGTCACTGGAATCGGTGATCTGTGGATGTACTGCCTCTACCCGCCGGCCGGACCGGGTCCGCCGGCGCTAGTCTCTGTGAGCGTGCTCCCGTCCGCTCAGAAGCTGCCGGAGTCGCCGCCGCCGAAATCGCCGCCGCCACCGAAGTCGCCGCCTCCGCCGCCACCCCAGCCTCCGCCGGAGTCACCGCCGCCCCAGCCGCCGCCTCCGCCACCCCAGCCGCCTCCGCCGCCGCCGTGCAGGATGGAGTTGATCAGGATGCCGCCGAGGATGGCGCCGCCCAGGCCGCCGCCTCCACCGCCGCCGCCAAACATGCCGCCCCGGCCGTAGCCCTGGTTGGCGTAGCCGCCGAACTGGTCGACGTCGGCCTGGGCCTGCTGGGCGGCCTGCGCCGCGAGGGCGTGGGCCTGCTGGGCGTACTGCAGGGCCGTGACCGCGTCCGTCCGGGAGATGGACAGGGCGTAGTCGAGGTTGCGCTGGGCCTCCGCCAGCCGGGTCCGCGCCTCGGTGCCGACGCCGCCGCGGCGGGCCGTGATGTAGTCCGACGTGGCGCTGATCTGGGCCTGGGCGGACATGATGCTCTGCTGCAGCGAGGCCTGGGCCCGGCGGGTCTGCTCCTGCTGGTCGCGGATGCCGGTCAGCGCACTGTCCAGGCTCTGGTGGGCGGCCTCGACCCGTTCCAGGGTGGCGATCGGATCGATCCTGCCGGCCTGGATCTCGGACTTGACCTGGGCCAGGGCCGCCTCGACCCCGGCCACGGGGCCGGCGAGTTCCGGGTGTGCGCCGGACTGGATCATGGCGCGGGCCTGGGCGAGGTCCTGGGAGGTGTCCACGACGGCGGTTTCCAGCCCGTTGCGGGCCTCGTCGAGGTTGGCGGCCACCTTGGTGATGGCGCCGAGCAGGACGTTGGTCTGGTGCAGGCTTTCCTCGGCGGCCCGGACCGCCACGGCGGCCATGCTGGTGTCGCCGGCGTCGAGCTTGTCCTGCGCCGTGGAGGAGGCGTTCTGGACGAAGGCCAGCCGCTCCTTCGCCTGGGTGATGTTGTCCGCCACGGCGGTGAGGGCGCTGTCCGCGTACCGGGCGCGCAGGTCCGTGAGGGACTGGTCGGCCGCGGCGATTTTCGTCTCGGCCTCGCGGGCCCCGGTTCCGACGGCGGCAAGGGCCTGGGGCGCGTTCTTCTCCAGCTCGCGCAGGGAGTCGAAGTCGGCTTTCTGCTCCTGCAGGGATGCCAGGGCCGCCTCCGAGCGGCGGATGATCTCGCCGTACCAGGAGCGTTGCTGTGCCTCGGTGTCGGGGATGTGGTCATCGAGCTGCTGCTGGAGCTTGAAGGACTCGGTCATGTGCGCCTTGGCGTCCTGCAGCGCCTTGGTGAAGTTGCCGACGGCGGCGTCGCCGTACTGGGCCTGGGCGAAGCCGAGTTCCTGTTCGCTGGACTTGATCGCGTCGTCGGCCTCGATCAGCAGCGAGCCGCTCTTGCGGCGCAGCTCGTCCACGCTGAGGCCGGCCAGGGGGTCGAGTTCGGCCTGCTGGCCCTCCCCGGCGCTACCTGCCGTGACGGCCTTCTTCCGGCGGTTGCGCAGGTAAAGGTAGGTTCCCGCGCCGCCGAGCGCGACGACGCCGACGCCCACGAGCACGCCGGAGCCGGCTCCCGCGCCGGAGGGCACGGTGCCGCTGCCGCCGCCGGCCGCGTCGCCCACGGCCGCCGCGGTGTCGATGGCCGCCTGGGCGAAGTCGCGCTTGCCGGCGCCGAGGTTGGCGGCGATGGCGTTCTGGGTGATCGTGCTCTTCTTGGAGTAGATGGCGCTGGCCGAGTTCGGCGAGAAGTAGTACTTGCCGTCGTCGGACATGGTGAGGATGACGTCCGCCCGGCCCATGCCCTTCTTCGTGGCAACCGCCTGCGCCCAACCCTCAGGGGAGGTGGGGTTTTCGAAGGTTTTCACGGTCACGACGTACAGGTTGTACTTGTGGTCCTTGAGCAGTTTCTGGACCGCGTCCTGGACTTCACCCTTGCGGCTGCCCAGCACGTTGGCGTTGTCCACGACGTTCTGGCCGGAGGGAATGGTCACCGGGTCCTCGGCCAGGGCCGGGGCGGCGGGAAGGACCAGCAGGCCGGCGACCCCAACCCCCGCGAGGAAACGTTTCATCATTGACCGCATCTGCAAACCCTTCAGCGCCTCGGTGGCCGGCACGGTCCGTGCCGGTCGTCCCAGAACTGCGGCAACGCCCCCACGCAGGTGTGAAGCCGCAGGTCGCTGTGGCAATTCCATTTGATTCTATGGTGCCCCCCGGGGGCAGTCCATCGCCGGGAATATGCCACCAGCGAAAAGCCGGGGCGTTCAGGAACCTCCCAGCGAATGTCCGCAGTTGTACCAGTCTGAGCGACCATAGTTAATGGCAGACACGGATGAAAGGAAGTTCCATGACTGAGAACCCACTGCAGGGCGGCTCGACGGATCCAGCACAGCCGGAGCGGGAGCCGGGCGAGGCCACGGACCGGCACGGCGCACCGGCGCAGGGTTCCGGCCAGGAGAACCCCACGATGCGGATTGACCAGCCGGGGCAGGACGCCCCGCGCCCGGTCTACCCGCAGCACCAGCCGGCCTACGGCCAGAACCCGTCAGCCCAGAACCCGTCCCCGCAGACGCAGCAGTTCGGCGCCCCGGGACAGCCGTCGGGCGCCTACGGAGAGCACCAGCAGGGCCAGCACCAGCACGGCCAGTACCCGAACCAGCAGGGCCACTTTGCCGGCTGGAACGGCCAGCAGGCCCACCAGGGCCAGGCCCAGCACGCTCCCGGTTCCTCGTTCAACCACCCCAACAACGCCCCGCGGCGCAAGGCCGCCTTCGGCGTCCCGGTCCTGATCGCCAGCATGCTGGCGGCCGGCCTGGTGGGTGGCGGCGTCGTGGCCGGCAGTAACGCCCTGATCGGCGGCCGGCAGGTCTCCTCCACGGGCAGCAGCACCCAGCCCGGCACGGTGATCGTCAATAACAAGGACGACGTCAACGCCATCACCGCCGCGGCGCAGAAGGCCTCGCCGAGCGTGGTGACCATCAAGGCCACCAGCGGCTCCGAGGGCGGCACCGGCTCCGGCATCATCCTCGACGGCGAGGGCCACATCCTCACCAACACCCACGTCGTCACCCTGGACGGCAAGACCGCCAAGGCCGCCGTCGAGGTCCGCCTCAACGACGGCAAGGTCTACAGCGCGAAGATCGTCGGCACGGATCCACTCTCGGACCTCGCCGTGATCAAGGTGGACAACGCCAGCGGCCTGGTACCGGCCAGCCTGGGTGACTCCAGCAAGCTGAACGTCGGCGACACGGCCGTCGCGATCGGCTCCCCGCTGGGCCTGACCGGAACCGTGACGGACGGCATCGTCTCCACCCTGAACCGCACCATCAGCGTCGCGTCTTCCGCCGCCCCCAAGGATGGCGCGGACAACTCCCAGGGCGGTGACCAGGGCTTCCAATTCGCCCCTCCGGGCGGCGGCCAGGCGCCCAGCACCAGCAACCAGGGCAGCATCTCGATCAACGTGATCCAGACGGACGCGGCCATCAACCCTGGCAACTCCGGCGGCGCCCTGGTCAACAGCAAGGGTGAGATCATCGGCGTCAATGTGGCCATCGCCTCGGCCGGCGGTGACTCCAGCAGCGGCAGCAGCAGCGGCAACATCGGCGTCGGCTTCAGCATCCCGATCAACAACGCCAAGCGCGTGGCCCAGGAGATCATCAGCAACGGCAAAGCCAGCCACGGCCAGCTGGGCGTCAGCGTCAAGGCCAAGCCCTCCGGCTCCTCCGCCTCCGGCTTCTCGGTGGGAGCGGACGTCGCGACGGTGGAGCCCGGTTCCGCCGCGGACAAGGCCGGCATCAAGGTCGGCGACGTCGTGACCAAGTTCCAGGACCTGGTCATCAGCGACCCCAACCAGCTCACCGCAGCCGTCCGCGAACAGGCCGCCGGCGCCACCGTTAAGGTCACCGTCCTCCGCGGCGGCCAGGAGAAGCAGGTGGACGTCACCCTGGGCGCAGCAGCAGACCAGTAACACTGGCAGACCAGTAACACTGGCAACAGCCCGGCCGCAGCGACGGCCGGGACCCGCACCAGGAAGGGGCCGTCCGGACCGCAAGGTACCGGGCGGCCCCTTCTGACATCCGGCTTAACCCCGGCCGGAATTGGCCGCCGCTATATGGTTAGCTAGGAAGACCCGGCGGCGCCGGGAACCGCTCCCAGGCCACCACCCACCCGGCTGGCTGCCCCCGCACGGAAGGCTGCTGTAGACACAGTGGAAGAACCCTTGAAGATCATTGTGCTGGTCAAGCACGTACCGGACGCCCAGTTCGACCGACACCTCGGCGGCCCGGACAACACCCTGGACCGGTCCGAAAGCATCCTTTCGGAGCTGGACGAGTACGCCCTCGAGGCGGCCCTGCAGCTGATCGAGGCCCGCGGCGGCGAGGCCGCCGGGAACAGAGTCATCGCGCTCAGCATGGGACCCGCGGGGGCCGTCAATGCCATCAAGAAATCCCTCCAGATCGGCGCCTCCGAGGGCGTGCACCTCTCCGACGACGCCCTCGCCGGCTCCGACGCGGCCGCCACCTCCCTGGCCCTCGCCGCTGCCGTCCGACACCTCGGCGCCGACGCGCCCGCGGACCTCGTCATCACCGGCATGGCCTCCACCGACGGGGAGACCTCGCTGGTCCCCGCGCAGCTGGCCGAACGGCTGGGACTGCCGCAGGTCACCTTCGCGGCCAGCCTGGAGATCGACGGCGGCACCCTCACCGCCCGCCGCGAGGGGGACACCTCCGCGCTCACTGTCGAGGCGGACCTTCCCGCCGTCGTCTCGGTCACGGACCAGATCAACGACCCCCGCTACCCCAACTTCAAGGGCATCATGGCGGCGAAGAAGAAGACCATCACCACCCTGTCCCTCGCGGACATCGGCGTCGACCCGGCACAGGTGGGACGCTCCGGCTCGTGGACCGCCGTCGAGACCGCCGAGGCCCGCCCGCCGCGCACCGCCGGGACCATCATCACCGACGAGGGCGACGCCGGCATCCGGCTGGTCGACTTCCTCGCCGCCCAGAAGCTGCTCTAAGGGGATCATCCATGGCACACGTACTGGTTTTCATTGACAACCCGGGCGAGGCGCTGAAGAAGTCCAGCCTGGAACTGCTCACCCTCGCCCGGAGCCTGGGCGAGGCCTCCGCCGCCGTCACCGGCGAGCTGCACGACGGCGCCGCCGCCACGCTCGGCGACTACGGCGTCCACGCCCTTTACCGGCCCTCCGCCGCGGACCTGGAGGACTACCTCGTCGCCCCGAAGGCCGCCTTCCTAGCCGCAGCGGTCCGGGAGAGCGGGGCCACCACCGTGGTGCTGGACAACACCGCCGAAAGCCGCGAGATCGCGGCCCGCGCCGGGATCAAGCTTGAGGCCGGGGTCATCACCGACGTCGTCGCCGTCGATCCGGACGGCACCGCCCACAAGCCGGTCCTCGCCGGGTCCTACACCACTACTGCCCGCGCCACCACCGCCGTGGCGCTGCTGACCGTCAAGGCCAACAGCATCACCGCCGAACCCGCCGCCGAGGCCACGGCGCCGCAGACCGCCACCGTCGAGGTACCGGCCGACGCCGGCGCTGCGGCCCGCGTGGTCGCCCGCAGCGCCAAGGCCGCCAGCGGCCGTCCCGACCTGACCGAGGCCCGGGTGGTCGTGGCCGGCGGCCGCGGCGTCGAGGGGAACTTCGGCCCGCTCGAGGACCTCGCGGACGCCCTGGGCGGCGCCGTCGGTGCCTCCCGCGCCGCCACGGACGCGGGCTGGATCGGCCACGACGCCCAGATCGGGCAGACCGGCAAGACCGTCTCCCCGCAGCTCTACATCTCCGCCGGGATCTCCGGCGCCATCCAGCAGAAGGCCGGCATGCAGACCGCCCAGGTGATCGTGGCGGTGAACAAGGACGCCGAATCGCCGGTGTTCGAGATCGCCGACTTCGGCATCATCGGAGACCTGTTCCAGGTCCTGCCACAGGCCACCGAAGAGATCAACAAACGCAAGGGCTAGGCATTTGAACACCACCGCCACATCGGCACAAAGCCCGTTCGACCCGGCGCAGCACCGGATCGGGCGGGTGCTTTGTTTCACCGCGCACCCGGACGACATCGACTTCGGCGCCGCCGGGACCATCGCGGCCTGGACCGCGGCCGGGGTCGAGGTCACCTACTGCATCATGACCGACGGCGACGCCGGCGGCTTCGACCCGGACACGCGCGAGGAGATCGTGCGGCAGCGGATCGAGGAGCAGCGGCACGCCGCCGGCCTCGTCGGGGTCACCGACATCCACTACCTGCACCAGCGCGACGGCTACCTCGAACCCACCCACGAGGTGATCCGGGACGTGGTCCGGCTGATCCGCACGATCCGGCCTGACGTCGTGCTCGCCATGCACCCGGAACGGAACTGGACCCGGATCCAGAAGAGCCACCCGGACCACCTGGCCGTGGGGGAGGCCGTCACCCGGGCGGTCTATCCGGCCGTGGAGAACCCGTTCGCCTACCCGGAGCTGGCCGCCGCCGGCCTGGAGGCCTACAAGCTGCCCTGGCTGTGGCTCTTCGCCGGTCCGGAGGAGCGGGAGAACCACTTCGTAGACGTCACCGGCCAGGTGGAGCAAAAGCTCGCCGCCATCCACGTCCACGTCAGCCAGCACCCCGACGTCGACGCCATGGACCGCACCGTCCGGGGGCTCCTGCGGTCCACCGCGCAGCGCGGCGGACTGCCGGCCGGCCGTAGCGCCGAGGCGTTCCACGTCGTGGCGGTCAACGGGCCGGAGACCATCGCCGGGTTCTAGTGTTTGTTTGCCCGCCCCCACTGCCATATGCTGACCATGTTTAAATCATATTTATGGAAGGCAGACTTTAATGGCGAAGACTGCGCAGCACCCCGTCCTTGTCATCATGGGCGTCTCCGGATCCGGTAAATCCACCGTCGCGGGCCTGCTGGCCGGGCGCCTCGGCTGGGATCTGGCCGAGGGCGATGACCTGCACCCGGAGTCCAACGTCGCCAAGATGCACTCGGGCCAGCCACTGACCGATGAGGACCGGTGGCCCTGGCTCGAACGCATCGCGGAATGGATCCGGGACCACACCGACTCCGGCCGGCCCGGCGTCGTGACCTGCTCGGCCCTGAAGAAGCGGTACCGCGACGTGCTCCGCGGGGAGGGCGTCACCTTCGTCTTCCTCGAGGGCAGCAAGGACCGCATCTCGGACCGGCTCGCCTCCCGGCACGGACACTTCATGCCGCCGGCGCTGCTGGACTCCCAGTTCGACGCGCTGGAAAAGCCCGCCGCGGACGAGAACGCCATCACCCTCTCGGTCGGCGCGACGCCCGCCGAAGAGGCGCAGGAAATCATCGACCGGCTCCACCTCGAGGCCGCCGGCACCGCCGCGCTCTGACCTTTCCGGCCACCCCCTCCCTTTAGGAATACCCTGTGAAATCACTTGCCCTGCAGGTTCCCGCTGCCGTCGAGGCCTGGTCCGGCCACGACACCCAACTCCTGGTGGTCGCCGCCGTGGGCATCGCGCTCATCGTCGTCCTGATCGCCAAATTCAAGCTCCACCCGTTCCTGGCCCTGGTCCTCGGCTCCGCGTTCGTGGGCCTGGCCTCCGGCGTCGAACTGGCCAAGATCATCAGCAACTTCGAGGACGGCGTTGGGGGCGTCCTCAAGGAAGTCGGCCTGCTGATCGCCCTCGGCGCCATGCTCGGCAAGCTGCTGGCCGACTCCGGCGGCGCCAACCGCGTGGTGGACACGCTGCTGGCCAAGGCCACCGGCAACCGCGTGGTCTGGTCCATCACCCTGGTGGCCGTCATCATCGGCCTGCCGATGTTCTTCGAAATCGGCCTGGTGCTGCTGCTGCCGGTGATCGTCCTGGTCACCCAGCGGTCCAAGATGCCGCTGATGCGCATCGCCATCCCCGCCCTGGCGGGCCTGTCCGTGCTGCACGGCCTCGTGCCGCCGCACCCCGGACCCCTGATCGCGATCAGCGCCGTCAAGGCCGAGCTGGGCACCACCCTGGCCCTGGGCCTGCTGGTGGCCGTCCCCACCGTCATCATCTGCGGCCCGCTGTTCGCCCGACTCGCCGCCCGCTGGGTGCCGGTGGGTGCCCCCGAGGTTGCCGGCGGCATCGACACCCGGCACGGGGCCGACCTGGAGGGCGTCAAGCGCCAGCCCAGCTTCCTGGTGACCCTGCTGACCATCATCTTCCCGGTGGTCCTGATGCTGCTCAAGGCCGTCGTGGACATCGTCTGGCCGGACCCCAAGACCGCCCCCGCGGTGCGGGTGTTCTTCGACTTCGTCGGCCAGCCGCTGGTCGCCATGACCCTGGCGGTGCTGCTCGCTATCGTGACCTTCGGCTACGCCGTCGGCTTCACCGGCAACAAGATCACCACCAAGATCGGCGCGAGCCTGGGCCCGATTGCCGCGATCCTGCTGATCGTCGGCGCCGGCGGCGGCTTCAAGCAGACCCTGATCGGCGCCGGCGTCGGCGACGCGGTCAAGAAGTGGGCCGAGGGCGCCAACATGTCCGTCCTGGTCCTGGGCTTCATCGTGGCCGTGGCGCTGCGCCTGGCCACCGGCTCCGCGACCGTGGCCACGGTGACCGCAGCCGGCATCGTGGGTCCGCTGGCCAGCTCGCTGACCCCCACCCACGCAGCCCTGCTGGCCCTGGCGATCGGTGCCGGCTCGCTGTTCCTCTCGCACGTCAACGACGCCGGCTTCTGGCTGGTCAAGGAACTGTTCGGCCTGAGCGTGGGGCAGACCTTCAAGACCTGGTCCGTGATGGAGACGCTGATCTCCGTGGTGGGCTTCGGCTTCGTGATGCTGCTCTCGCTGGTGATTTAGCGCCGTTCAACTGATACGAGAAAGCCGCGCCGGTCCCGGAATTCCGGGGTCGGCGCGGCTTTTGTCGTGGTAGAGATTGTTCGCGCGGCCGCTCAGGCGCCCAGCGAGGCCGCCGCCACCGTGGGCATGGTGGGTGTCTTGGACCCTCCCACCGGTTCCACCGTGATGCCCAGCGCCGCAGCGGAGCCGATGCCGGTGACCACGGCGGGCTTGGACAGCGCCTCGGCGTCCATCAGCCCCTTGGAGACCGGGGCCGACCCGTCCTTGGGGATCAGCCACATTTGGTAGACCTTGCCGGACGGGGGAGCGGGCACGCCGTTCATCTTGACCACGACGGCGTCCTTGGACGACGACAGCGTCAGCGACGCCGTGCCGCCGCCGATCACGTCGATGGTTTCCTTCTTCACGTCACCGGCCTGCAGCACCTGGGCCATCGGGTCGTTCTGGTTGGCGATGTAGGCACCCACGCCCACGCCGCCGACGGCGACGGCGGCCGCCGCTGCGACGCCGATCAGCCAGGTACGCATGCCCTGCGGCCGGCGGCGCTGCTCCCGGCGCTCCCGGGCCGCGGCGAGGTCGTCGGTGCCGGTTGCCTGGGCCGCGTCCCGGACGGGCCGGGCGACCACCGGGGCGGAGGCGCCCGGGAGGGCTACGACGGGTGCCCCGGACTCCGGGGTCCCCGATTCCGGGGTCGCAGGGGTCGACGCCGAAGCGGCCGTGGGCAGCGCGGCGGAGATCTTGTCGAACAGCCCGGCGGGTGGTTCCTCCTCGGCGGTGAAGCTCATGGCCAGGGTCTCCCGGGCCTGGCGCACGCGTTCCTCGAACTCGGCCCGCTCGGCGGCGGGGGCGGAGGATACATAGCGGTCGACGGCGTCGCGTTCGCCGTCGTCGAGGGCGTGCAGCGCGTACACTTCGGCCAAGTCGACGGCGCGGCCGGAGGCGAGATCGGTGGCGATGTCGGCGGAGAAACCGCCGGCGGGTCGCCCGCCGTTCAGCGGATTAATGTCGTTCATCTCAACTCACCCCCAGGCAGTTCTTCAGTCGGATCAGTCCGTCGCGGATGCGGGACTTGATGGTGGGTACGGCGGCGTTCAGTTTCTCCGCCACCTCACGATAGGTAAGCCCGCCGTAGTAGGCGAGCCTGACGGATTCCTGCTGCGTATCCGTCAGCGTTTCCAGACACCGGACCACCGCCTCAGCCTCGAGTCGGCCGCCGACCTCGTCGGACACGGAGTCGTGGTCGATGTCCTGGCTGCTGGCACCGTAGCGGGCCTCCCGGTCGCTGGCGGACTGGGTCGAGCGGACCTTGTCCACGGCGCGCCGGTGCGAGATGGTCATCAGCCAGGCCAGCGGGCTGCCGGCGGCGGCGTCGAACTTGGCCGCGTTCTGCCAGACCTGGAGGAAGACCTCCTGCGTGGTGTCCTCGCTGAGTTCGGGATCGATCAGGACACGGCGTGCCATGCCGAAGACACGGCGGGACGTGAGCTCGTAGAACTCGGCAAAGGCGGACTGACTGCCGCCGGCGATCTGGTCGAGCAGCACGCCGAGCCGGTGGTTCACATCGGTGGTGCTCGTCGGGGGAGCGGCCTCGCGGTTCGGGGCGTTCGGAGTTTCCATCACCTTCAAGCATAGGCCGCCGCCGCCCGTGCGGAGATCAGGCCGGGCGTGCGGGGAGTGCCCCGCCCGGTGCGGTCCGCCGGACCTGTGTACCTGGAGTGTGCTCACCGGCCGCTCCTCGCTCCTTTCCTTGGTTGGCATTTGTGGTGTCCATGAAGGATTCGGCGCCGCGCCGGAGTTGGATGGGAGGGACTTAAACGGGGCCGTTCAGAGCTTGGCGCCGGCGAAACCGTTCTGCCGCCACGCCTCGTAGACGGCGATCGAGGCGGCATTGGCCAGGTTCAGCGAACGAAGTGCCGGCAGCATGGGCAGCCGGACCCGTGCGGTGACGTGTGGGTCGTGTTTGGCCTCCTCGGAGAGGCCAACGGATTCCCTGCCGAACATCAGCACGTCCCCGGGGCGGTAGGCGATGTCCGTGTAGGAAGTGTCGCCGTCGGAGGTGAAGGCGAAGACCCGTTCGGGTTGCAGGGCCTCCCACGCCGTGTCCAGGTCCGGGTGCACCGTGACGACGGCGAGGTCGTGGTAGTCCAGGCCGGCGCGCCGGAGCTTGGCGTCGGAGAAATCGAAGCCCAGCGGCTCCACCAGGTGCAGCTGCGCCCCGGTGATGGCCGCGAGGCGGATTGCGTTGCCGGTATTACCGGGAATTTCTGGGCTGTCGAAGAGGATGCGGAACACGTTCCCATCCTAGCCAGCGGCCCCGGCCGCTAGTGCATCCCCCGCAGCAGCCGGGCCAGGACCGGCACCAGGACCGTGTTGGGGGCCGGACCCGAGCCGAGGAACTGTTTCAGTCCCCGGGCCAGGCCGGCGGCGTTGACCACCTGGACGGTCTCCAGGGCGTCCTCCCCGCCCCGCCGGCGTCCGGGCCGGTCGATCACCGGCTCGTGGAGGTTGCCGTCGGTGCTGTGCACCACGGTCCAGCCGGTGACGTTGAGTTCGGGGAAGATGTCCTGCATCCGCCGGACCACGTGGGCCAGTTGCGGCGGGGCGACCGAGCGGCCGCCGTGGTTCAGGGTGCGACCGTCCCAGGCGTACGCGCCCGGGGGCAGCAGCATGGACCCGATGATGGCCATCCGGTAGCCGGAGAGCAGCACGTGGTCGATGTGGCTGTTGTCCGCCGGGGACTGCAGCCCGTTGATCAGCCGGGCGGCCGGGATGCCGGGGAGGACCTGCCGGGAGAGCAGCTGCACCGTCCGCAGTTCGCGCTGGATCCGGGCCTCGGCACCGAAGATGCCCCGGCGGCGGGGCATCCCGTGGACCTGCTGGCCCGCCGTCGACGGCGGGATCAGCGGCACCTCGCCGGCCGCCGCCAGCTCCTCGAAGGAGGGGACGTACACCGGGGCGTCCGCGGCGGTGCTGCGCGGTGTGTTGGGCCGGCGCACGTGGGCCGAGGCGCGGCTGCCGGCGGCCGGGGCGTCGAAGTGCGCGCCCTCGTCCTCCGGGGGAATCCGGCTCGCGGCCGAGGTCCCGCTGCCGTAGGAACGGTCGTAGTCGGCCCTGCGGCGGGCGTCGATGAGGGTCTCGTAGGCAAGGGTGACGCGACGGAACGTGGCCGGGTCCCCGCCGTGGTCAGGGTGGGCGGTGCGTGCGGCCTTCCGGTACGCCACCTTGATGTCCTTCTCCGTCGCCGTGACCGGAATCCGAAGGACCTGGTAATGCGAACTGCTGCCCTGCGTCACGCACCGTTCCTTTGCCTCGAGGGGACTTCCCGCCGGCGGCTCCGGCGTCGCCAGTTTAACCGGCTTGAGGGGAACAACGAGCGCGGAGTCGTGGAAGGTTCCCCGGCGGCTGGCATAATTCAGGCCATGAAGATCGCCCTCGCCGTAAACCCCCGCGCCTCGTTCGGCCGCGGCCGGCACGCCGGCGGGGCAGCGGCGGAGTGTTTCCGGGCTGCCGGCGCGGAGGTGGAGCTGCTCTGCGAGGACAGCTATGCCGCCCTCGCCGCGCGGGTGGCGGAGGCCGTCGCTGGCGGAGTGGACGCCCTGGTGGTGGTCGGCGGCGACGGCATGGTCCACCTGGGCGTCAATGCGCTCGCCGCCGTGCCCGCCGTCGCCGGGGCCGACGGCGGCGCCCCCTCGGCCGGCGCCGGGACCGCCGCCGGGACCCCGCTGGGCATCATCCCCACCGGCACGGGCAACGACCTGGCCCGGATGCTGGAGTTGCCGCGGCATGACATTCCGGCCGCGGTGGGGCGCGTCCTCGCGGCCCTCGGCTCCGGCGGACGGCGGATCGACGCCGGCCGCGCGGTGTCTGCCGGCCGGACGCACTGGTTCGCCGGCGTCCTCTCCGCGGGCTTCGACGCCGCAGTCAACGAACGCGCCAACGCCTGGCGCTGGCCGCGGGGCCAGTCCCGCTACAACCTGGCCATGCTCCGCGAACTGGCCGGATTCACCGCCATCGACTACACCCTGACCATCGACGGCGAGCGCCGCCGGCAGGGCGCCATGCTGGTCTCGGTCGCCAACGGCCGCTCCATGGGCGGCGGCATGGCGATCGCTCCGGAGGCGAGCCTGGAGGACGGTCTCCTGGACCTGTTCGTGGTGCACCCGCTCTCCCGTGCCGCGCTCCTGGCGGTCTTTCCGAAGGTCTTCACCGGCCGGCACGTGGGCCATCCCGCCGTGGAACTGCGCCGGGTGCGCCGGGTGGTGCTGGAGGCCGACGGCGTCGTCGCCTATGCGGACGGCGAGCGGCTGGGACCGCTGCCCCTGACCATCGACGTGGTGCCCGGGGCCCTCCGGGTGCTGGCCTAGGAGCCCAATGCCCGTTTCCTCGTTCCGCCGCGCCCCGGCTGCGGCCCTGCCCTTACTGGGCGTCCTGCTGCTGGCCGTGTCCGGGTGCAGCGTCGGCGTCCCCGACCCGGCCGCCCCGGCGCCCGCCACCTCCACCTGGGTGCCGGCCCCCGCCACCCCGACTGTCACCCCGGGCCACGACGCGGACGCCGTCGCCGCCCGCGACCTGCCCTTCAGCGCGGGGGAGAGCCTCGCCGCCGGGGTCCCCGTCCAACTCTCCGACGGGCTCAAGGACGCCCCGGGCTGGTCCGCCGCGGGGCAGGGCACGGCCGGGGCCAGCATCTACAAGAAGGCCGACGGCTGCCAGGCGGCGGCCCGGGTCAGCACCAACCAGGGGCCGCTGGCGGTTCCCGGAAACGACAAGGCCTCCACCGAGGCGCTGTTCCACTACCTGGACCCGAGCATCCTGCCCGGCTACCTCGCCACCGACACCCTTCGCTGGGGCGGCGACGCGGACAAGACCGGCCCCCGCGTGGAGGTACTGGTGTACGACGGCGCCGCGGCCGGCACGCGGGCAGCGGTCAGCTACGCCCGGATGTTCGCGAAGGCAGGTTCGTCGGTCTACGTGTCCGTGGCGTGCCCGGACCGGGGCTCGCTGGCCGCGGCCCGCGCCGACGTCGCCGCGCGCCTGGCCGTGCTGCCGCCGTCGTCCTGACGGGCGGGGGACGCCGAAGAGGCCGTAGCCGGGGCTGCTGTGAGCGGCAGGGCCCGGGGCTGGCCCCTTAGCCCGGTCAGCAGCACCCCGGCGATGACTAGGACCCCGCCGAGGATCTGCACCACCGTCAGCGGCGTGCCCAGCGCCACGGTGATCGCGGCGGTGAACACCACCATCAGGTTCAGGTAGTTCCCGGCCGTCCCGGGCGGGGTGGTCCGGAGGGCCAGGTTCCAGAACAGGTAGGCGCCGAGCGAGGGGAACACGGCGATGTAGGCCAGCGACCAGGCCTCGGCAGGGGTGTCCGGCAGCCGGGCGTGGAAGGCTAGCGCCAGCGGGGCCAGGGTCACGGAGGCCATGGCCACCTGCACCGCCGTGGCTGCGATCGGCGGCAACGCCAGCCGGCGGGCGATGATCGTGTAGCAGCCCCAGACCGCGATCGCGCCGATCATCAGCAGCTCACCGGTGTTGATGGACAGGCTCAGGATCCGCTCCAGCTGGCCCTGGGTCAGGACCAGCAGCACCCCCAGCAGCCCCAGGCCGATGCCCAGCCAGCCCAGCCGGGTGGTGCGCTCGCCCAGGAACAGCACCGCCAGTACCACGATCAGGGCCGGGTTCGCCGCGGTGATGAGGGAGGCGTTCACCGCGGAGGTGAAGCCCAGTGCCCCGTACAGCAGGAGGGTGTAGCCGCTCATCCCCAACGCGCTGAGCAGGAGCAGCACCGGCCAGCGGCGCAGCACCGCGCGCCAGTCCGGCTTCTCCACGACGTGGGCCAGGGCCAGCAGCGGCAGCGCGGCCAGGGTCCAGCGCCAGAAGGTCAGATCCAGCGGCGACATGGACGCCACGGCGGCCTGCCCGACGACGAAGTTTCCGGACCAGAACAGGGTGGCCAGGACCAGGTACAGGGGCGCTTTCACCGCTCGAATGTACACCAGCGCGCCGGGACCGGACCGGCAACCGTTTCGACGTCGTTCCGCAGTGGATTCAGTAGCGGCCCCGCGGGCGGCCACCGACGGCGGGACAGGCCGCCGGTAGAATTGGAGGGTGCCTGCCTACCTCGACCATGCCGCCACCACCCCGCTCGCCGCGGAAGCGCTCGCCGCCCTGACCCGGGAGCTTGCCCGCACCGGCAACCCATCCTCGTTGCACGGCTCCGGCCGCCGGGCCCGCCGCGCCGTCGAGGACGCCCGCGAGGCGCTCGCCGCGGCCGCCGGGGCGCACCCCTCCGAGATCATCTTCACCTCGGGCGGCACGGAAGCGGACAACCTGGCCGTCAAGGGTCTCTACTGGGCCCGCCGAGCCCAGGATTCCCGCCGTACCCGGATCCTGTGCTCCACGATTGAACACCACGCCGTGCTGGACACCGTCGAGTGGCTGGAACGGCACGAGGGCGCCGAGGTGGCCTGGCTGCCCGTGGACTCCGACGGCGTGCTGGACCTGGCCGCGCTCGCGGCCGAACTTGAGCATGACCCGGAGTCGATCGCCCTGCTCACGCTCATGTGGGCCAACAACGAGGTCGGCAGCATCCAGCCCGTAGCCGAGGCCGTGCGGCTGGCCCACGCCGCCGGCGTGCCCGTCCACTCGGACGCCGTGCAGGCCTTCGGATCCCTGCTGGTGGACTTCCGCGCCAGCGGCCTGGACGCCATGTCCATCTCCGGCCACAAGATCGGCGGCCCGGTGGGGGTCGGGGCCCTGGTCCTGGGCCGCGCCGTCACCCTCACCCCGGTCCAGCACGGCGGCGGGCAGGAGCGTGACGTGCGCTCCGGCACGCTGGACACGGCCTCGATCGCGGCCTTCGCCGCCGCCGCGGAGGCGGCCACGGCCCGGCTGCGGGAGGAGACCGCCCGGATCACGGCGCTCCGGGACCGGCTGATCGACGGCGTCCGCGCCGCCGTGCCGGAGGCGGTGCTGCGCGGCGCCCCGGGGGAGGGCCGGTTGCCCGGCAACGCCCACTTCACCTTCCCCGGCTGCGAGGGCGACTCGCTGCTGTTCCTCCTGGACCTCGCCGGGGTGGAGTCCTCCACCGGCTCCGCCTGCACCGCCGGGGTCCCGCGTCCCTCCCACGTGCTGCTGGCCATGGGGCTGGACGAGGACACCGCCCGCGGCGCGCAGCGGTTCAGCCTGGGCCACGCCTCCACCGACGCCGACGTCGACGCGCTGCTGGCCGCGCTGCCCGGCGCGTACGCCCGGGCCCGGCAGGCCGGCATGGCCGGGCACGAATCCAGCATCCAGACCGCGGGCACCGTGGCCCGCCGCAACGCCCTGGGCTAGGCCTCCCGACGGCGCCGCCGGCCGGGCCGCCGCCGACGGCGCTCCGGGGCGGTTTTTGGGGCAGCCTCCGGCGCGGCGGTAGAATCGGGGCTGGGCGGTGTGTTATTCCGGCGCCCTTCTCCCACTCCCCAGAGAAAGCCAGTATGCGAGTTCTTGCAGCCATGAGCGGCGGCGTCGATTCGGCCGTCGCAGCAGCCCGCGCCGTCGAAGCCGGGCACGACGTCGTCGGGGTCCACCTGGCGCTCTCCCGCATGCCGGGAACGCTGCGCACCGGCAGCCGCGGCTGCTGCACCATCGAGGACTCCCGGGACGCGTGGCGGGCCTGCGACGTGCTGGGCATCCCGTACTACGTCTGGGACTTCTCCGAGCGGTTCAAGGAGGACGTGGTCCAGGACTTCATCGACGAATACGCCGCCGGCCGCACGCCCAACCCGTGCATGCGCTGCAACGAGCGGATCAAGTTCGCGGCGCTGCTGGAGAAGGCGATCGCCCTCGGCTTCGACGCCGTCTGCACCGGCCACTACGCCAAGGTCATCACCGACGCCGATGGCAACCCCGAGCTGCACCGTGCCGCTGACTGGGCCAAGGACCAGAGCTACGTCCTGGGCGTGCTCACCCACGAACAGCTCAAGCACTCGATGTTCCCGCTCGCGGACACCCCCTCCAAGGCCGAGGTCCGCGCCGAGGCCGAACGCCGCGGCCTGTCCGTGGCGAACAAGCCCGACAGCCACGACATCTGCTTCATCCCCGACGGCGACACCGCCGGCTGGCTCGCCGAGAAAATCGAGATGACCGGCGGCGACATCGTGGACGAGACCGGCGCCAAGGTAGGCGAACACCCCGGTGCGAACGCATTCACAGTCGGCCAGCGGCGGGGCCTCAAGCTCGGCACGCCCGCCGCCGACGGCAAGCCCCGCTTCGTCCTGGAGATCCGCCCGAAGGAGAACAAGGTGGTGGTGGGCCCCGAGGCGCTCCTGGCCATCGATGAGATCCGCGGCATCAAGGTTTCCTGGGCCGGCCTGCCGATCGCCGAGATCGCCACCGGCGCCGACTTCGACTGCTACGCCCAGGTCCGCGCCCACGGCGACCCCGTGCCCGCGTCGGCCCGGATGGAGCACGACGCCGGTTCCGGCGAGCTGGTGGTCACCCTCGCCGAGCCGCTGCGCGGAGTTGCCCCGGGCCAGACCGTGGTGCTCTACCAGGGCAGCCGGGTCCTCGGGCAGGCGACAATCGACGCCGCCCGCTCCCTGCAGAGGGCGGCCCTCTAACCGCTGCTGCCTTCCTTCCGGAGGGCCGGAAACCGGCCCGAAACCTGAAGGAAACGATGAGAAGCCCCGCGTGGTGTAAATTTTGTGTCTCAACTCACAAGATTTAGCGGTACACCCTGCGGTGTTCTGGTTGAATCAGAAAATCAGGACCGTGCGCCGCCCCGAGTCGAGCTTTTCGGCGGCCCACGAGCACTCATCGAACAGAAAGTTCACAGATGGCAATGAACAAAAAGGCCCTGCAGAGCGCCATCGCGCTGGCCGGGGTTTCCGCCTTTGCATTGACGGCCTGCACCGGCCCCTCCGGCGGCGGAACGTCCTCCGGTGGCTCGGCCTCCGGTGGCGCCATTACGTACGGCACCACCGACAAGGTGGTCACGCTCGACCCGGCAGGCTCCTATGACGCCGGTTCGTTCATGGTGATGAACCAGATCTACCCGTTCCTGCTCAACTCCAAGCCGGGCACGGCCGACTCCAGCCCGGACATTGCCGAGTCTGCCTCCTTCACCACCCCCACCGAGTACACTGTCAAGCTCAAGTCCGGGCTCAAGTTCGCCAACGGCCACGCCCTGACCTCCTCGGACGTGAAGTTCTCGATCGACCGCGTCGTGAAGATCAACGATGACAACGGCCCCGCATCGCTGCTGGGCAACCTGGACTCGGTCACCGCCAAGGACGACACCACCGTCGTCTTCAAGCTCAAGGAAGGCAACGACCAGGTCTTCCCGGGCGTGCTCGCCGCCAACGCCGGCCCGATCGTGGACGAAGAAGTCTTCCCGGCCGACAAACTGATGAGCGACGACGACATCGTCAAGGCCAAGCCCTTCGCCGGCCAGTACACGATCGAGAGCTACAAGAAGAACGAACTGATCAGCCTCAAGGCCAACCCCGACTACAAGGGCCTCCTGGGCAAGCCGGCGAACGACAGCGCCACCATCAAGTACTACGCCGACTCCAACAACCTCAAGCTCGATGTCCAGCAGGGCAACATCGACGTCGCCGGCCGCAGCCTGACCGCGACCGACGCCGCCGACCTCGAGAAGGACTCCAAGGTCAAGGTCCACAAGGGCCCGGGCGGCGAGCTGCGCTACATCGTCTTCAACTTCGACACCATGCCCTTCGGCGCCAAGACCCCCGAGGCCGACCCGAAGAAGGCCCTGGCCGTCCGTCAGGCCATGGCCGACATTGTCGACCGCGACGCGATCGCCACCCAGGTCTACAAGGGCACCTACCTGCCCGCATACTCCGTCGTTCCGGACGGCTTCGTCGGCGCCATCAAGCCGATGAAAGACATGTACGGCGACGGCAGTGGCAAGCCCAGCCTGGACAAGGCCAAGCAGGCCTTCAGCGACGCCGGCGTCACCGGCCCGGTCACGCTGAAGCTGCAGTACAACCCGGACCACTACGGCAAGTCCTCCGGCGACGAGTACGCCATGATCAAGGAGCAGCTGGAGAAGTCCGGCCTCTTCAAGGTCGACCTGCAGTCCACCGAGTGGGTCACCTACTCCAAGGACCGCACCAAGGACGTCTACCCCGTCTACCAGCTCGGCTGGTTCCCGGACTACTCCGACGCCGACAACTACCTGACCCCGTTCTTCATCCCGGGCAACTTCCTCAAGAACCACTACGAGAACCCGGCCGTGACGGACCTGATCAAGAAGCAGCTCACCACCGTTGACAAGGGTGAGCGCGAAAAGGTCCTCGGTGACGCCCAGACGGCCGTCGCCAAGGACCTGCCCTCCCTGCCGCTGCTCCAGGGCGCCCAGCTCATGGTTGCCGGCAAGGACGTCCAGGGCGTCGACAAGACCCTCGACGCATCCTTCAAGACCCGGCTTGGCGTAATTTCCAAGTAGGTCCCATCCCCATCCGGTCCTGACCAGCCACAGAGGCGGGGCGCCCGCGCGGCGTCCCGCCTCCGTGCTGAGGGCAGGACAACCGATTCCCAAGGCCCACGAAGCCGACGGAAACACACATTTAGGTACCAATGACAACACTTATCGAGGCACCGCCCAGCGATGCCGACGGCCTGATGCCGACCAAGAAGAAGTCGTCCGGCGGGGGACTGGGCCAATACATCCTGATCAGGTTCCTGCTGATCTTTCCGACCATCCTGATCCTCGTGACGCTCGTGTTCTTCCTGATGCGGATTACGGGCGATCCGATCACTGCGGCCCTCGGCGGCCGGCTCCCTCCCGAGCAGCTCGCCGAGCGGATCCACTCCGCCGGCTATGACCGGCCCATCTTCGTCCAGTACTTCGAGTACCTGGGCCAGCTGATCACCGGCAACTTCGGCACCACGCTCTCGGACAACCGCCAGGTCTCCGAGATGCTCACCACCTACGGCGCCGCGACCCTCGAGTTGTCCATCAACGCCCTTCTCGTGGCCCTGGTGGTAGGCATCCCGCTGGGCATGGTGGCCGCGCACCGCCGCGACAAGGCCCCCGACGCCGTGCTGCGCATCTTCGCGATCCTCTGCTACGCCACCCCGGTGTTCTTCGCCGGCATGCTGCTGAAGCTGACCTTCTCCGTGTGGCTGGGCTGGCTGCCGGTCGCCGGACGGGCGAAGACCTCCACCGAACTGGCCCTCACCGCGCTGTCCGCGCCGACCGGGATCTACTGGCTGGACTCGCTGCGCAGCGGCAACATGGCCGCGCTCGGCGACGTCACCGCGCACGCGGTGCTGCCCGCCGTCGCCCTCGGCCTGCTCACCGCCGGCATCTTCCTGCGCCTGGTGCGCACCAACGTCATCGGCACCCTCGGCAAGGACTACGTCGAGGCCGGGCGTTCCCGCGGCGTCAGCGAATACCGCCTGGTGACCAAGCACGCCTACAAGCCCGCGCTGATCCCGATCATCACGGTCATGGGCCTGCAGATCGCCGTCATGCTCGGCGGTGCCGTGCTGACCGAGACCACCTTCGAATGGAAAGGCCTGGGCTTCCAGCTCGCTACCTACCTGACGGCCCGCGACTTTGTGGCCGTCCAGGGCATCGTGGTGCTGCTGGCCGTAATCGTGGCCGTAACCAACTTCATCGTGGACATCGTCGCCGCGCTGATCGACCCCCGCGTGAGGTACTGACATGAGCACTGAATCCACTATCGCCGCGGAAAACCGCAGGGAACCGTGGTTCCGGCGCCTGCCGGTCGTGTCCCACTTCAACAAGAGCGTCGGCCTGCAGCGCGGCATGCTGGTCACGGGCCTCATCCTGACCGCCATCTTCCTCCTCACCGCCGTTTTCGCCCCGCTGATCGCGCCCTACGGCTTCGCCCAGATCTCCGACGCCGACGGCGGGTTCCCCGCCCAGCAGGCGCCGGGCGGCAAGCACCTGCTCGGCACCACAGTGGGCGGCTACGACGTGTTCTCCCGCGTCGTCTGGGGCGCCCAGACCGCCGCCATGGTGATCGTCGTCGCCGTCATCATGTCGATCTTCATCGGCGTGATCCTCGGCCTGGTCAGCGGCTACATCGGCGGCTGGCTGGACCGGATCCTGGTGGTCATCGCCGACGCCGTCTACGCCTTCCCGTCCCTGCTGGTGGCCATCGTCATGGCGATCGTGATCAGCGGCGGCCGGTCCAGCCTCTGGGGCGGCATCCTCGCCGCGGCGATCTCCATCACCGTGGTCTTCATCCCGCAGTACTTCCGGGTCATCCGCGCCGAGACCATCCGGCTCAAGGCCGAACCGTTCGTCGAGTCGGCCAAGGTGGTGGGCGCCTCCAACGTGCGCATCATGACCCGGCACATCTACCGCAACGCCACCCGGACCCTGCCGCTGATCTTCACGCTGAACGCCTCGGAGGCCATCCTGACCCTCGCGGGCCTGGGCTTCCTGGGCTTCGGCATCGAACCGACGTCGGCCGCCGAGTGGGGCTTCGACCTGAACAAGGCCCTCTCCGACACCACCTCCGGGATCTGGTGGACCGGCGTCTTCCCCGGCCTGGCCATCGTCCTGACCGTCGTCGGCCTGACCCTGGTGGGCGAGAGCATCAACGACCTCAACGACCCCCGGCTGCGCGGCCGCAAGAAGGCTTCCGGCAAGGCCGGAACCAACATTGCCGGATCCAATGCCGCCGGCCCCGGCCCGGCCACGGCAGCACCAACAGCAGAAGTGAGCACGTCATGACCACCAATATCGGCCACGCAGCCGACCAGCACGGCCGCGGCGCCGGCCCCGTGCTGGACATCGACCACCTCAAGGTCACCTTCGCCACGGACGCCGGGGACGTCTACGCCGTGAAGGACGTCAGCCTGGAGGTCAACCCGGGGGAGGTCGTCGCGATCGTCGGCGAATCCGGCTCCGGCAAGACCGTCACCGCCAAGACCATCCTGGGCCTGCTGCCGGAGACGGCCATCAGCTCCGGGGCGGTGCTGATCAACGGCAACAACGTCATCAGCGTCAGCGCCTCCAAGCTGCGGGAAATCCGCGGCCGGGACGTCGCCATGGTTTTCCAGGAACCCTCCACCGCACTGAACCCGGTGTTCACCGTGGGCTGGCAGATCGCCGAAGGCATCCGCGCCCACGCCGGCCGCAACGGCGGCAAGGTCAGCGCCAAGGACGCCAAGGCCCGCGCCGTCGAAGCCCTCCGCAAGGTGGGCATCCCGGACCCGGAGACGCGGGTCAACTACTACCCGCACCAGTTCTCCGGCGGCCAGAAGCAGCGCGTCGTCATCGCCGCCGCGCTGGCCCTGAACCCGGGACTGATCGTCGCGGACGAGCCGACCACCGCCCTGGACGTGACCGTGCAGGCGGAGATCCTCGAACTGCTCCGCGACCTCCGGGACCAGTACGGCACCTCGATCGTGCTGATAACCCACAACATGGGCGTCGTCGCCGACCTCGCCGACCGCGTCGTCGTGATGTACCAGGGCGACGTCGTCGAGGAGGCCACCTCCCGGGTGCTCTTCGCGGAGCCGAAGCAGGACTACACGAAGAAGCTCCTCGCCGCCGTCCCGCACCTGGGCCGCAACTCCGCGTCGGCGGGGATGACCGAACGCGCCCACCAGGGCGGGAAGGTGCTGGTCGAGGCCAGGGACCTCACCATCGAATACCCGGGCCGCCTCGGCAGCCCGGCGTTCAAGGCCGTCGACCGGGTGAATTTCACCCTCTCGGAGGGCGAGGTCTTTGGCCTGGTGGGCGAGTCCGGCTCCGGCAAGACCACCATCGGCCGGGCCATCGCGGGCCTGAACAAGACCACCGGCGGCAGCCTCAAGGTTCTCGACTACGAGATGCTCAACCTCAAGGAGCGCAGCTTCAAGCCGCTGCGCAAGCAGATCGGCTTCGTGTTCCAGGACCCGGCGGCGTCGTTCAACCCGCAGCTGACCATCGGGGAGTGCATCGCCGAACCCCTGGTCATCCACGGCAAGCCGACACCGGCGCAGGCCCGGCAGCGGACCCGCGAGCTGTTGGAGTCCGTGCAGCTGCCCGCGGCCTACGCGGACCGGTACCCGCACGAACTCTCCGGCGGCCAGCGGCAGCGCGCCTCCCTGGCCCGGGCCCTGATCCTGAACCCGAAGCTGCTGATCGCCGACGAACCGACGTCGGCGCTGGACGTGTCGGTGCAGGCCAAGGTCCTGGAGCTGTTCAAGGACATCCAGGCCGAGTTCGGCTTCGCCTGCCTGTTCATCAGCCACGACCTCGCCGTGGTGGACATCCTCTCGCACTGGGTGGGCGTCCTCTACAAGGGCCGGATGGTCGAGCAGGGGCTGGGCAGCCAGGTCATGGGCAACCCGCAGCACGACTACACGAAGAAGCTCATCGCCTCCCTCCCGGTCCCCGACCCGGAGGAGCAGGCCCGGCGCCGGGAGCAGTTCCGCGCCGTCCTGGGCAGCTGACGCCCAACGCCGGCACCCGCCACCGCAGCGCTGCCCGCCGTCCGCACCGGACGGCGGGCAGGTCCGCTTAACACCCGCTTCATCGGGCGCCCAGCCCCTAGACTGGAGCAATGAGCCACAGCCTCCACCACGACGCCGATGACGACTACGACCCCGCCGCCAGTTCCCTGGTCGGCCAGGTCGATCCCGCGGTGATGGCGGAGCTGCTCTCCATCCGTTCCAGCATCGACAACATCGACGCGACCCTGGTCTACCTCCTGGCCGAACGGTTCAAGGCCACGCAGAAGGTGGGCCACCTCAAGGCCAAGCACCAGTTGCCGGCGGGGGATCCGGGCCGCGAAACCGCCCAGATCGCCCGGCTCCGCCGGCTCGCCGCCGAGGCGCACCTTGATCCGGCCTTCGCGGAAAAGTTCCTGAACTTCATCATCGGCGAGGTCATCCGCCACCACGAGGCCATCGCCGAGGACCACCAGGCCGCGGGCCGGGCGGACGCCGCCGGGACCGCCGTCTCCGCCCAGGCGTGAGCGGCGCCGACACCGGGGCCGCCCAGGTCACCGCCACCGCCCACGGGCCCTGGCCGGGGACGGACCCGCTGGAAGCCGCCCGTATCATCCGCGGTGAACTCGGCGCCCCGCACCTGCCCTTCCTGGCCGAACTGCCCGTCCGCGGCGTCGGCTCGGACGCCTTGGGCCGGACCGCCGCTCTCCTGGAGGGCCTCGCCGTCGATGTGCAGCCGCACGGCTGGCGCCTGGTGGACCGCCCCGGCCGGGACGCCCGCCGCGCCCGGTCCGCACTGGCCACCGACATCAACGTCCTCGCGGACGTCGCCGGCACCGAGTCGGTGTCCGCCGACGCCCTGAAAATCCAGCTCCAAGGGCCGCTCAGCCTCGCCGCCGGCCTGCACCTGCACAGCGGGGAACGGGCACTGCTGGACCACGGCGCGCGGCGGGACCTCGCCGAGTCCCTCGCCGCCGGCGTCGGCGCCCACCTGCGGGCCGTGGCCGCCGCCGTGCCGGGCGCCCGGCTGGTTGTCCAGCTGGAGGAACCCGACGCCGCCGCCGTCCTGGCCGGGACGATTCCCACCGCCAGCGGCTACCGGACCCTGCGGGCCGTGGCCGGCTCCGAGGTCACCGAATCCTGGCGCCTGGTGGTGGACGCCCTGCACGCCGCCGGCGCGGAGGAGGTCGTCATCGCGGTCCCCGAGGTGGAAGCACCCATCGAGAGGATCCTCGGCGCCGGCGCCGATGGCATCGCCGTGCCGCTGCGTGCCCTGACCTCCCGCCAGTGGGAACACCTCGCCGGCGCGGTGGAGTCCGGGCGAAAGATCTGGGCCGGGGTGCTGCCGGTGGAGGACCCCGCGGCGGAACCGCCGTCCGCCCGGACCCTGGCCGAGGCGCTGTGGCGGCCCTGGCGCCAGCTCGGGTTGCCGGGCTCCTCGCTCGGCGCGGTCCGGCTCACCCCCGCCGGGGGACTGGCCGGCCACTCGCCGTCGTCGGCCACCAGGGTGCTGGCACGGCTGACCCACGCGGCCGATGCGCTGAACCAGATCGCCCTGGGCTAGCGCCCCGGAGCCGTCGCTTCAGACCCGGGATTCCCAGCGGTCGGGCCGGGCGTACGCGGGCAGGTAGCCGGCGGCCCCGGTGCCGTCCGGGTACGGCTCCAGCCGGTAGTCGAAGCGGCCGGCATAGACAAGCACCAGGCCGACCTGCGGCTGGATGGCCTTGACCTGGATCCGGTGCTTGCCCTCCGCGACGTCCCACCACTGTTCGGCGTAGGCCTTGGCGTCCAGTGGGCCCGGCAGCGGCAGCCGCAGCGGACCCAGCAGCAACCGGGATGCCTCCGAGACGCCGCGGAGCCGGCCCTCCGGGGTGACACTGAGGTTCAGGTCCGTGGCCAGCCGGCGGTACCGGCCCACGTAGTCCACCAGCCGGTGCCGGCCGCCGGTCGTGTCCCAGCTGGTGGTGTCGGAGAAGACCCGGGTGACGCCGGGGAAGAAGATCTCGCGCCGTGCCGTCAGGCTGGGCCGGCCGAAGGGGTCCAGGTGGGCGTGGTTTTCGATCCGGAACCGGATGCCCTCGCCGTACTCGGGGAAGAACGCCTGCTCCCCGGTGACGGCCCGCATGAAGGGGCGCAGCCAGCGCTGCCGGCAGCCCACGACGTCGAACACGCCCTCGCCCACCCCGTAGTGGCCGGAGCCCTGGACGAGGGAGAAGTAGTCCTGGAGTTCGGGCTGCAGCCGGGCGAAGTCCCCGCCCAGGCCCAGCCGGTAGATGGGGTCCACACGGTTCACGGCATCCTCCTCGGACTGCGGGCCGCCCGCCGGCCCTGGGACGAATCTACCTGCCCCGGCCGGCGGTCCGCGCCATGCCGGGAGCCGCACGAATACGACAAAGCCATTTCAATAAGGGAATATATAACGTATGAAGGCACGGATTTTGGTAGTGGACGACGACGAGGCCCTGGCCGAGATGATCGGCATTGTGCTGCGCAACGACGGCTTCGACCCCGTCTTCTGCGCGGACGGCGGGCAGGCCCTCGAGGTCTTCCGCTCCGCCAAGCCGGATCTGGTCCTGCTGGACCTGATGCTGCCGGGGATCGACGGGATCGAGGTCTGCCGCCAGATCCGCGCCGAATCCGACGTGCCGATCGTGATGCTCACCGCGAAGGCGGACACCTCGGACGTGGTCCGGGGCCTGGAATCCGGCGCCGACGACTACGTCCCCAAGCCGTTCAAGCCCGCCGAGCTCGTGGCCCGCGTCCGCGCCCGCCTCCGCCCGGGCGACCAGAAGGCACCCGAGACCCTCCGCATCGCCGACGTCACGATCGACGTCGCCGGCCACGTGGTCAGCCGCAACAGCGAGCGGATCTCGCTGACTCCGCTGGAATTCGACCTGCTGGTGGCCCTGGCCCGCAAGCCGTGGCAGGTCTTCACCCGGGAACTGCTGCTGGAGCAGGTCTGGGGTTACCGCCACGCGGCGGACACCCGCCTGGTGAACGTCCACGTCCAGCGGCTGCGCTCGAAGATCGAACGCGACCCCGAAGCCCCCGAAGTTGTCTTGACGGTCCGTGGTGTCGGCTACAAAGCAGGGTCCTGAGCCCGGCAGCGGCACCCCCGCACCGGCCGATCCCGCACCGGCCACTCCCGGGCCGGAGAGTACCGGGCCAGAGTCTTCCGGACGGGAGGCTCCCTCGCCGGTGACCACGGCGCCGGTGACCCCGTCGCCGGTGACCTCCGGGTCCACCCCGGAGCGGCCGGAGGATGAAGCCCTGACCACCCGCCGCGGCCGGACCGTGCTGTTCCGCGCCGGGATCTGGGCCCGCCGCGCCCGGATCGTCGCCGTCCGCGTGCTCCGCCTGGTGCTCATCGGCGCCTCCCGCACCCTGCCCGCCACCCGCTACCTGCTGCGCGCCCTGCAGCGCCGCTGGCGCCGGTCGCTGCAGTTCCGGACCGTGCTGACCACCCTGCTGCTGGCCATCGGGTCCTTCGCCGTCGTAGGCGCCTACCTCTCCAACCAGATCGCCAACAACCTTTTCCAGGAGCGGCTGGCGCAGGCCGAATCGGAGACCCGCTACAACGTCAAGCAGGTCCAGGACACCTTCGACGGCGCCCAGGTCACGGACCAGTCCAGCGTCATCACCCTGGTCTATGACACCCTGAACGCCGTCGAGGGCCGCGGCTCGGTCATCCAGCGCCGGTACGTTTTCGAGGCGATGCCGGAACAGACCAAGCCCCGCAACCGCTGGGTGGAATCCCGCGCCTCGGACCAGCTCACCATCGCCGTGATCCCGCCGGACCTGCGCAAGGCCGTGCAGCAGTCGGGCAAGGACCAGTTCTGGGCCTCCACCGAGTTCCCGGTGGGCACCGAGGACAGGCCCGGCATCGCCGTCGGCAACAAGGTGACCTTCAACGGCACCGTGTACGAGCTCTACCTCATCTACGACCTGAACACGGCGCAGAAGACCCTGGACGAGATCCAGAACGTCCTGCTGGTCGGCGCGGCCGTGCTGGTGCTGCTCATCGGCGCCGTCGCCTGGTACGTCACGCGCAACGTCGTCAGCCCGGTCAGCCACGCCGCCGTCGTCTCCGAAAAGCTCGCCGCCGGCCAGCTGCAGGAGCGCATGGTGGTCAAGGGCGAGGACGAGGTGGCCCGCCTGGGCGCCTCCTTCAACCACATGGCCGCCAGCCTCCAGGAACAGATCACCCAGCTGGCTACCCTGTCCCAGATGCAGCAGCGCTTCGTTTCGGACGTCTCGCACGAGCTTCGGACCCCGCTGACCACCGTCCGGATGGCCGCCGAGGTCCTCTACGACGCCCGCGAGGACTTCGACCCGATCAACAAGCGGTCCGCCGAGCTGCTCTACCACCAGGTGGAACGCTTCCAGTCGCTGTTGGCGGACCTGCTGGAGATCTCCCGCTTCGACGCCGGCGTGGCCATGCTCGACGCCGAACCCACGGACATCCTGCAGCTGGTGGACCACGTCCTCGAGGGCGTTGCCCCGGTGGCCGCCGAATACGGCTCCGAGGTGACCCTGCACGCGCCCGAAGGCAGCATCATCGTCGAGATGGACGACCGGCGGATCGACCGGATCCTGCGCAACCTCATCCTCAACGCGCTCGAACACGGCGAAGGCCGGCCCGTCAACGTCTCCGTCGCCGCGAACGACACCGCCGTCGCCGTCGCCGTCCGGGACCACGGCATCGGCATGACCCAGGCAGAGGCAGCCCGCGTCTTCGACCGGTTCTGGCGTGCCGACCCCGCTCGGGCCCGCACCACCGGCGGCAGCGGCCTGGGCCTGTCGATCGCCACCGAGGACACCAAGCTGCACAACGGCTGGCTGCAGGCCTGGGGCAAGAAGGGCAGCGGCTCCAACTTCCGGCTCACTCTCCCGCTGCGCCAGGGCGAGAGCATCGGGCGGTCGCCGCTGCAGCTCGAGCCGGCCGACGTCGGACTCGACGGCGGCGCCGGCAACCAGATGGTGCTGCTGAACCACTCCGCCCCGGGCGCCGTCCCCGGCACGGTACCCGGCTCGGTCCCTGTCCCGGGCACGGGCAGTGGTGCGGGCCCCGGCACGGGCGCGGACGCGTCATCAGGCGGCCCGGCGAACAGCCCCGCCGCAGGGGAGGACCAAGCATGAGGACCACTACGGGACGCACGGCCGGAAAGCGCGGCGGGAGGCTGGTCCGCTTCGCCGCGGCCCTGCTGGCAATGGTGCTGCTGCTGGGCGCCTGCGCGCAGATTCCGCGCTCCGGGCCGGTGGGCAAGAGCAGCGACGAGAGCGCCGGCAAGCCGAACAACGCCCCGGTGTTCTTCCCGGTTGCGCCTCGCCCCGGCGCCGGACCCGAATCCGTCATCGAGGACTTCTACCTGGCCGGCAGCGGCTACGAGGACGACTACGCGGTGGCGCGGCAGTACCTCACCCAGGCGTCCTCGGTGAAGTGGAAACCGGACCAGCGGGTCCTCGTCTACCGCTCGGCGCAGGTGGTGCCCACCGCCGTCGAGAACGTCTACAACTACCGGCTGGACCTGGCGTACACGGTCGACGCCGACGGGATCGCGACCCAGTTGCCGGAGGGCACCACCGAGAACGTCCCCGCGACGCTGACCAAGGTCGACGGCGAGTGGCGGATCGCGGACATCCCCGACGGCACCGCCATCCCGGAGGAGACCTTCAAGGTCATCTACGGCGCGTACCCGATCTACTTCTACGACCCGACATTCACGTACGCGGTCCCGGACGTGCGCTGGTTCATCAAGAAGAAGACCGTCAAGGCCATGACGAGCGCCCTGCTGGGCGGCCCCGCCCCATACCTGAAGGGCGCGGCGGTCAGCGCCTTCCCGGCCGGCATCAAACTGGCCCGCGAGTCCGTGCCCGTGGTCTCCGGCGCCGCCCAGGTGGACCTGACGGCCAAGGACCTCACCGACGCCTCCAACGAGGACCGGCTCAGGATGCAGACCCAGCTGGCCCTGACCTTCCGCAGTCAGCCCGACGTGATCAACGTCGAGCTGCGCGCCAACCAGGACCTGGTCCGGGTGGACGACAACGGCTCCGTCCTGCCCCCGATTCGCGACAAGGACGTGCCGGCGCGGCAGATCGCCGTCAGCAACAACGATCTGGTCCGGGTGGAGAACAACAAGATCGGACCGCTACCGGACATCGCGTCGGTCAGCGCCCTGGGCCCGCGGTTCCCCGCCGAGTCGCCGGCCAGCCAGGCCGCCGCGTTCCTGAACGCGGGCCGCACCACGCTGTACTCGATCATTCCAGGGCAGCCCGCCCGGGCCCTGGCGACCCGGGGCACGCTGTCCCGGCCCTCGTTCGACCGTTTCGACTGGGTCTGGAGCGCCGGTCCCGGGGCGAACGGTGCCACCGAGGTCGCCGCCTACCGCCCCACCGGGGTGGCCGGGGGCGCCACCGTGCCGACGGTGACGCTCACCGGCGCCTGGCTCGCCGGAGCCATTGTGAAGGAGTTCCGGGTGGCCCGGGACGGGACGCGGGCGATGGTGATTTCGTCGCTGAACGGCAAGACCCGCGTGCAGCTCACCGGCATCATCCGCAACGCGGACGGCACGCCCAAGGACCTCACCGCCCCGGTGACGCTGCTGACCGCTCATGACCCGGACCAGGGGGTGTGGGTCAACGACCTGACGGTGGCCGTGATGAAGGGGGCCGCGACGGAAAACGTCACCCCGGAGCTGCTGTCGATGACCGGCAGCGCCCCGCAGGAGCTGGCCCCGTGGGCCGGCCTCACCGGGCTGAGCGCCGGCAACGGCACGGCGGAGATCTACGGCCAGTCGGCGGACGGCATCTTCCAGCGGCTCGGCAACGGCTGGTCCCTGCAGCTCAAGGGCGCCATCGACCCGGCCTTCCCGGGGTAGGGCCCGTGGGCAGTCCCGGCCGGTTGTCCACATAGCCGTATCCTGACCCGGGCGCGGCCACGGAGACGGTGCAGGCTGGAGCCATGACCCAGCCTCCCACCGCGCACCCGCAGCCGCCGCGCCGCCGCCCGGCGCGGGGCACGGACCCGGACCTCCTCCCTGCTCCCGAGGCTGCCCGGCACCGCGGCGGCTACCGATCGTGGGCGGCCCGCCTGGCCGACTCCGTGGCGGGCGCCGTAGCCGAACTGCTTACGCTGGTCCTACCGGCGGAGTGTGCCTGTTGCGGGGCGGAGGACCGGGTCCTGTGCGCGGCCTGCGGCCGGAGGCTCCGGCAGCTGACCCGCAGGCCGTTCCGGGCCGAGTCGCGCGCCCCCGCCCTGATGGACATGGACGGTTCGGTCCTGCTGCCGGTGGTCGCGGCCGGGGTCTACCGCGCCGAGCTCGCCCAGGCCCTGCTGTCGTTCAAGAAACACGGCCAGCGGGCGGTGGCCGAGGACCTCGCCCGGTGTCTGGGCGCCGCGCTCGTGGCCGCCGGACCGCCCCCGGGAACCCTGCTCGTCCCGGTGCCCACGACGTCCGCTGCCTTCCGACGTCGGGGATTCAGCCCGGTGCACCTGGTTCTCTCCCGTGCCCGGGCCCGCGGGCGCCTGCCGCCCGGGACGGAAACCGCCGTCATCCTGCGCAAGACCCGAAGCCTGGCGGTTGCATGGAACGGGGCCAACCGGCAGAGCGGGACTGCTCAGAAAGGCGGGACGTCTCGGAAGTGCGGGACTTCTCAGAAGGGTTTGGACCGCGCCGGGCGCACCCGGAGGCTGCGCGGGTCGATGCGGATCCGCCGCGGGATGACCAGGCCGGTGCTGGCCGGACGCCCCTGCATCCTCATCGATGACGTCCTCACCACCGGCGCCACCCTGGCGGAAGCGGCCCGGGTTCTCCGCTTCGCGGGAGCCGACGTCAGGGGAGCGGTCGTGCTCGCCGCGACACGCCCGCCCGCCTCCCGTGTGTCGGAACCCGAGACCCGCGGCAGGACGCCGGACGGGTCGCAATGGAAAAAAATAAACCACAAAAGGGTGAAGAACAGGTGGCGATGAACTAACGTCGAACATGGGTACCAAGAACAGATGTACCTGTCGATAGCGGCTCGGAAAGGGGCTCGACTGTCCGTCAGATGAGCCCCCGAAGTGCCGCCGTCGTGTCACCGAAGTCATTTGGAGGGCACCATGGAGTTCATGATCAGCGGTCGCAATTTGACGGTCTCCGACCGGTTCCGCGAGTACGCCGAGGAGAAGATCTCGAAGATCAATTCCCTCGGCGACAAGGTCCAGAGGGTGGATGCAAAGGTCACCAAGGAAACCAAAGTACGGCAGATTGCAGAGCTGCTCACGGTTGAGCTGACAGTCCTGGGCCGCGGCCCAGTGATCCGTGCCGAAGCCAGCGCGGCGGACAAATTCGCCGCCTTCGATCTGGCCTACAACAAGCTTCTGGAGCGGCTGCGCCGGGCCAAGGACCGCAAGAAGGTCCATCACGGGCGGCACACCCCCAAATCCGTGACCGAGGCGACGGCCTCCCTGGAACCGGCGAGCACCCGCGAACCGATCTACGAGGAGGCGGCCCACTGGTCCGAGGCGAAGCCGGAGGAGAAATCACCCTACGAGGTGGAGAACGATCTCCCCGCCGGGGACTCGCCGGTCCTCATCCGCCGCAAGGTCTTCCCCGCGGCCTCCCTCACGCTCGACGAAGCCGTCGACAACATGGAACTGGTCGGCCACGATTTCTACCTGTTCGTTGACAAGGAAACGAAGGCTCCCTCCGTCGTGTACCGCCGCGAAGGCTGGACCTACGGCGTGATCAGCCTCGACCAGACCTGCGCCCCGGGCGAGGCTCCCCTGGAGGAAAAGATCATCGCCTATCGTTCTGAAGGAGAGCCCGCCACCGCATAGGCGGGGACAACCGACGAAGGGAAAGATGTGCCCGCGACGCTGAGCCTGAAGCAGGCACGGCGGATCGCACTGGCAGCCCAGGGATTGGACAAGGTCCGGCCCGCCGCCCCGGTAAGTTCACGGGCGGTGGGCCGGACCTTTGCCCGCCTGCAGCTGGTCCAGATCGATTCGGTCAACGTGCTGGCACGCAGCCACTACCTGCCGTTCTTCTCCCGGCTCGGGAACTACGACCGGAGCATCCTGGAACGCCTCTCCGGGGTGCACCCGCGCCGGATGATGGAGTACTGGGCGCACGAGGCCAGCTTCATCCGCCCAGAGCACTTCGAGGACCTGAGGCTGTGGCAGAACCGGAAGTGGGTCGGCGCCCATGCCATGGACCCGGAGGAACGCGGCGACGTTGCCGGCCGGATCCTGTCCGAGCTGGCTGCGGGGCCGCCGCTGACCGCCGCCGAACTCACCGCCCGGCTGGGTCACGTGGAAACCCGAAGCACGGACAACTGGGGCTGGAACTGGAACACCGTCAAACGGGTCCTCGAGCACCTCTTTGAGGAGGGGACGGTGACGGCGGCCTCGCGGACGGGCAGCTTCGAACGCCGCTACACCCTCACCTCCAGGGTCCTGCCGTCCACCGCAGTGGCCGCGGCCGCATCCGGGAGACCGGAAAGCACCGGACCGGAAAGCGGGGAGCCGGTCAGCACGCAACCGGAAAGCAAGGGACCGGAAAGCGGGGAGCAGGGCGGCGGCCGACCCGACGCCGGTGCGGCCATGCTCCGGCTGATCGACGCCGCGGCGCAGGCCCACGGGATCGGCACCCTGCGCTGCTTCGCCGACTACTTCCGCACCCCGCAGCGGGCCGCCGCGGAGGCGCTCGCCGAACTCGTCGACGCCGGACGGCTGGAACCGGTGACCGTCGCCGGCTGGGACCGGCCCGTATACCGGCACATGGAGGCGCGGCTGCCCCGCACCGCGGCCGGCCGGGCCCTGCTGAGCCCGTTCGACTCCCTGGTTTTCGAACGGCGGCGGCTTGAGGAACTCTTCGGCTTCCACTACCGGCTGGAGATTTATACGCCGGAGGCCAAGCGCCGCTTCGGCTACTACGTCCTGCCCTTCCTGCTCCGCGACGGCATCGTCGCCCGCGTCGACCTCAAAGCGGACCGTGCCGCCGGCAGCCTGCTGGTCCGCGGCAGTTTCGCGGAACCGGACGCGCCGGGGGACACCGCCGTCGAACTCGCGGCAGAACTGCAGCTCATGGCAGAGTGGTTGGAGCTGGACCGGATTATCGTGGCCCCCGTGGGCGATCTGGCGCCGGCGCTCGCACAGGCGGTGGCTGGCCTGCATCCGCTTTGAGGGAACAGGCGCGGTCCGCGCTGTGTCCCTCCCGTAGACTAAACACGCCGGAATTCGGCAGCTTGAGACTGGGAGCAATTTCACGTGGCATCACTGATCGAAAAACTTCTCCGCACGGGTGACAAAAAGACCCTGCGGCAACTTCGGAACTACGCCGACTCCATCAATGCCCTGGAAAGCTCCTTCCAGACCTTCACCGACGCCGAGCTGCGCGAAGAGACCGACCGGCTCCGTGCCCGGCACGCCAACGGCGAGAAGCTCGACGACCTGCTGCCCGAGGCCTTCGCCGCCGTCCGCGAGGCCTCCTCACGCACCCTCGGCATGCGCCACTTCGACGTCCAGCTGATGGGCGGCGCCGCCCTGCACCTGGGCAACATCGCCGAAATGAAGACCGGTGAAGGCAAGACCCTGGTGGCCACCGCTCCGGCCTACCTGAACGCCCTCGCCGGCAAGGGCGTCCACGTGGTCACGGTCAACGACTACCTCGCCGAGTACCAGTCCGACCTGATGGGCCGCGTGTACCGCTTCCTCGGCCTGACCAGCGGCTGCATCCTGGCCAACCAGGACCCCGCCCACCGGCGGGAGCAGTACGCCGCGGACATCACCTACGGCACGAACAACGAATTCGGCTTCGACTACCTGCGCGACAACATGGCCTGGGACAAATCCGAGCTGGTCCAGCGCGGCCACAACTTCGCGATCGTCGATGAGGTGGACTCCATCCTCATCGACGAGGCCCGTACCCCGCTGATCATCTCCGGCCCCGCCCAGGGCGACACGAACCGCTGGTACAGCGAGTTCGCCAAGGTTGTCCTGCGCCTCCAGCCCGACACCGACTACGAGGTCGACGAGAAGAAGCGCACCGTCGGTGTCCTTGAGGCCGGCATCGAAAAGGTTGAGGATTACCTCGGCATCCACAACCTCTACGAGTCCGCCAACACCCCGCTGATCGGCTTCCTGAACAACGCCATCAAGGCCAAGGAACTCTTCAAGCGTGACAAGGACTACGTCATCCTCGACGGCGAGGTGCTCATCGTCGACGAGCACACCGGCCGCATCCTCGCCGGCCGCCGCTACAACGAGGGCATGCACCAGGCGATCGAGGCCAAGGAAGGCGTCGAGATCAAGGCCGAGAACCAGACTCTCGCCACGGTCACGCTGCAGAACTACTTCCGCATGTACGACAAGCTCGCGGGCATGACCGGCACCGCCGAGACCGAAGCCGCCGAGTTCATGAGCACCTACAAGCTCGGCGTCGTCGCCATCCCCACCAACCGGGACATGCAGCGCATCGACCAGCCGGACCTCGTCTACAAGAACGAGACCGTGAAGTTCGACGCCGTCGTCAAGGACATCGCCGAGCGGCACGAGAAGGGCCAGCCGGTCCTGGTCGGCACCACCAGCGTCGAGAAGAGCGAGTACCTCTCCCGCCTCCTGGCCAAGGAGGGTGTCCGGCACGAGGTCCTCAACGCCAAGAACCACGCCCGTGAGGCGTCGATCGTCGCGCAGGCCGGCCGCAAGGGCGCCGTCACCGTGGCCACCAACATGGCCGGCCGCGGCACCGACATCATGCTCGGCGGCAACGCCGAATTCACCGCCGTCGCCGAGCTGGCCAAGCTCGGACTGGACCCGCAGGAGAACTCGGAGGAGTACGAGGCCGCCTGGCCCGCCGCCCTCGAGGCCGCCAAGCAGTCCGTCAAGGACGAGCACGAGGAGGTCCTGAACCTGGGCGGCCTCTACGTGCTCGGCACCGAGCGGCACGAATCCCGCCGCATCGACAACCAGCTCCGCGGCCGCTCCGGCCGCCAGGGCGACCCGGGCGAGTCCCGCTTCTACCTGTCGCTGACCGATGACCTGATGCGGCTCTTCAACTCCGGCGCCGCCGAGCGCCTGATGAGCAGCTCCGTCCCTGACGACGTCGCCCTCGAATCGAAGCTCGTCTCCCGCGCCATCGCCTCGGCCCAGGGCCAGGTGGAAGGCCGCAACGCCGAGCAGCGCAAGAACGTCCTCAAGTACGACGATGTCCTGAACCGCCAGCGCGAGGCCATCTACGGCGACCGCCGCCGCATCCTTGAGGGCGATGACCTGCACGAGAAGGTCCAGTACTTCATCGAGGACACGATCAACGCGTTCATCGACGCCGCCACGGCAGAGGGCACCGGCGACGACTGGGACTTCAACCTGCTCTGGTCCAACCTCAAGACCCTGTACCCGGTCAGCTTCACGCCCCGCGACGTCATCGACGAGGCCGGCGGGAAGTCCCGGATCACGGTCGAATTCCTCAAGGAGGAGATACTCTCCGACGCGCGCCTGGTCTACCAGGCCCGCGAGGAGCAGATCGGTTCCGAGAGCATGCGCGAACTCGAGCGCCGCGTGGTCCTCTCGGTGATCGGCCGCAAGTGGCAGGAACACCTCTACGAGATGGACTACCTCAAGGAGGGCATCGGCCTGCGGGCCATGGCCCAGCGCGACCCGCTCGTGGAGTACCAGCGCGAGGGCTTCACCATGTTCCAGGCCATGATGGAGGCCATCCGCGAGGAGAGCGTCGGCTTCCTCTACAACCTTGAGGTCGAGGTCACCCCGGCCCAGGACGTGGTGGTCGCCGACGAGTCGGGCCAGCACACCGAACACCAGGAACCGCACATCCACGCCGCCGGTCTGGAGGCTCCGGAGAAGCCGGCGCAGCTGCAGTACACGGCTCCGAGCGAGGACGGCACGGCTCAGACCCGCGTCGAGGCCAAGTCCTCCGGGCGCTCCGGCAACCCGGCGAAGGCCGCGGCCCAGGAGTCCCCGCGCCGCGCCAGCAAGAAGAAGCGCCGCTAGGCAAAGGGTCCAGCCACCTGCACCGCGGGTCCGGAACGCAATGTTCCGGACCCGCGGTGTTTTTTGTGCCGTCAGCCTGGGCTCCGGGTTCAGCCGATTTCGAGTACGGTGACCCGCCAGACGAGCCGGCTCCGCTCCAGCCGCAGGGCCACGGCCCGGACCCGGAGTTCGTCGGACACCACGGCGCTGGCCTCGTACACATCCTCGGAGATCCGGCAGGCGTGGACCGACCGCACGCACGGGTTGCGGTGCAGGCGACCCGCCGTCGGCGACGTGCCGGAGGAGACCCGGCGGGTCAGGGCGGCGCGGTGCTGGAGGGCGGTCAGGCACCGTTCGTCCAGCCGCCGGGCGAGCTGCTGCGCCGGCCGGGTGCCGGCCAGGACTTCGATGGCCGCCTGCACCGTGGAGCGGCAGAGCGCTTCGATGTCGCGGTCCGGGTCGACCGGGCGGAGTGCGGCGGGGGACTGCGGGGCGGCGTAGCCGGGACGGGGTTCAGCGAGCGGGCTCATGGGGTTCCTTCGTCGGACGGGGGGCTGGATGAAAGGGCGGGCGGGATGACCAGGACCTGGCCCGGCCGAAGCAGCCCTGGGTCGGGGCCGATGACGGATCGGTTGGTCCGGTAAAGCTCCGGCCATGCGGTCGCGATGTCGACGTCGGAGGCTAGGGGCCCGAGCTGCGCGGCGCAGAGACTCCAGAGCGAGTCCCCGGCTCTGACCGTCACCTGCCGTCCGCCGGCGTCCGGGTGCTCCGGTCTGAGTTGGGGCTGGAACAGGGCGCCCGGCGGGGCCGGGACGGGGGAGGGCAGCCACCGTGGGTCCGGCCGGGGTGGCGACGGGGCACGTGGGCCCACCGTTGCGGGGTTTCCTTGCGGCGCCCAGGCGGCCGCCACGGCCGCCGGCAGGGACGTGCCGGAGCCCCCGACGTCGGGGACGGTGGCCGCCCGGGCCAGGGGAGCGGTGACCAGCTGAAGACCGATGGCGGCCAGGGCCAGCCGGCGCATGAACGCCGGACTGAACTTCCCGGTGGCGGCGGCAGCCCGGGCACGGCCGCCGCGCTCCAGCAACGCCGAGCAAAAGGCGAGGAGGAACGAGAGCGCCCACCAGACGACCACGATCAGCCCGGCGGTGGTGGCCGTGACGCCCAGGCTGGTGTCGAAACCCACGGCCTGCCTGCGCACGGCGGCGGTCCGCAGGTGGGCGGCCAGGATCATTCCCAACCCCGTGAGCAGTCCGCCTGAGAGCAGGATGAGCGCCGCCACCACCGCATCGCCGGAGCGGCTGGTGGAGGTGCCGGCTGTTGGATGCTGCCGAATCGTCATCCCGGCCTCCTAGGGTTCTAAGTGAATGACCTATCATTTGATGCACTTTGATAGTGTTTGATGCACTTTTCATAGTGTGAACCCGTGTGCGATCGGGTGTCTAGAGCAAGCGACGGGTTGTGCATAACCTGCCGATGCCGCCCGGAGGCGGGCGAAAGCCTGCAAGGACACCCCATTGACCGAGTCCGGCGGACGCGCCTACGCTGGCCCGCATGCGGTGGGACTCCCTCTTCTCGGACCTCGAAGCGCAACTCGCCGCCGAACGACGGCTCGATTTAGATGCCGAGGTGGACGAACGCGCCCGGGTCGACGCCACCGGCGTGGAACTGGCCGACCGGCTTCGCGGCACGGTGGGTCAGGATATCGTGGTCCACCTCACAACGGGTGACATCTGCGAAGGGCGGCTCGAGCATGTGGGCCTGGGCTGGCTGGTGCTGGCGTCGGGCCGGCAGCAGGTGCTGATTCCGCACGCTGCCGCCATCAGCTACACCGGGTTGGCGCTCCAGGCGGTTCCGGCGGGGCCGCCGTCGGGCCGCCTTGGGCTGGCGAGTGCACTGCGGGAACTGGCCAGGGATCGATCGCGGCTGACTCTTCAGCTGATCGGAGCGGCGGGCTGCCCGGCCTTGCATGGGGTTATCGACCGGGTGGGAAGGGATTTTTTGGACCTGGCGGAGACGGAACCCGGTGAAGAGCGCCGCGCCGCCAACGTTCGGTCCGTGTCAACGGTGCCGTTCGGCGCCCTCGGCTCCATCCGGTCGGGGCGCGGAGGGACCTAAGTCGACGGGATCAGGAGCCTTTGGCCTTGGCTTCCTCGATCATGCGGCTGGCCTCGGCGTACCGCTCCTGGATGTATTGCTCCAGCATGGCTTCCTCCACCCGCCACTGCCCGCGGCCGCCGACCTGGATGGCCTTGAGCTGACCGCTCCGCACCAGCGCATAGGCGGCGGGGGAGTTGATCTGCAGCTGTTCGGCGACATCCGCGAGGGTGAGGAATCGGGGCATGCTCCCATTTTGCCACCGGGCGTCGACATTGATGCGGTTATCCACACTTTGCAGTTCCCGGGTTCCCGGTCTTCCCGCAGGGCCCACAATTCGTGACAATGGGGAAACCGGCGCCGGCGGCGCGGACGCACAGATGGGGGAACTGCGCATGGCGGTGACAGAGGGCGGCGGGGCCAGGCTGAAGAAGCCGTCGTGGAAAGACCCGAGGCTGCTGGTCGGCGTCCTGCTCGTGCTGGCGTCAACGGCCGGGGTCGTGTCGTTGGTCGCTGCCGCGGATCGGACCACCGAGGCCTTCGCGGCCAGTGAGCCGATCGCCGTCGGGGAGAAGCTGACGCCGGAGAAGCTGCGCCGGGTCAACGTCCGCCTCGGAGACGTCGAGGGGAACTACCTGACCCCCGAGGCGGGACTCGCCGAGGGCCTGGTCGCCATCCAGCGGATCGGCAAGGACCAGCTGTTGCCGCGGGAGAGCTTCGGCCAGCCCGATGCGCTGGCCCGCAAACCCGTGGCCGTCACCGTGGACGAGGCCCTGCCGCCGCAGGCCGTGGCCGGCTCCCGCGTCGACGTGTGGGTCGCCCTGCCGGACAACCGCAACGGCTTCAGCGAGCCCGCCCTGCTGCTGCGTGGGGCCGAGATCGCGCAACTGACCCCGGGCAGCAACGCCCTCGGCGCGCAGCGCTCCACCGTCGTGATGGTGCTGGTCCCTGACGGCCAGATGCCCAAGCTGCTGGGCGCCCAGGCCAACAAGGCCAGGATCTCGGTGGTGTGGAATCCGGGCGGAACCGGCCAATGAGCATTCCCGTCGTCACGGTCGGGCACGGCACCGAGCCCCTGGTCGGCAGCCTGGAGCGACTCCATGGCCCCGTCTCGGTGGTCCGGCGCTGCGAGGAACTGGCCGAACTCCTCGCCGCCTGCCAGAGCGGCCTCGCCCGGGCCGCCGTCGTCGCCGGGGAGGCGGGGGAGCTCACAGCCTCGCTGGTGGACCGGCTCTCCGCCGTCGGGGTGGCCGTCGTCGCCCTGACCGACAGCCCGGACGAGGCGGCGCGGCTGCGCGGCATCGGAGTGACGGCGCGCCCCATCGATGTGGCGGCCGAAGAACTCGCGGCGGTCATTGCCGCCGCGGTGGCCGGACTCTCCGCGGCCGCGCCGGAGGCCGGCAGTGACGCCTTTACCGTCGCCGCCGCGCCGCGTACTCCGGGGCACGTGGCAGGTTCCGACGGCGGGGAGCCCTCCTGGACGCAGCCGGGCACCGGAGAGATCATCGCAGTCTGGGGGCCGGCGGGGGCACCCGGGAGGACCACGCTCGCGGTCAACATGGCGGGCGAACTGGCGGCGGCCGGCCGGTCGGTCCTGCTGGTCGACGCAGACAGCTACGGGGCCAGCGTCGCCGCGGCGCTGGGCCTGCTCGACGAGGCGGCCGGCCTCGCCCAGGCGTGCCGTCTCGCGGACCAGGGTTCCCTCGATGCGGATGCCCTCCACCGTCTGGCCCTGCCGGTGGCCACGAAGGCGGGAAACTTCCGGGTCCTCACCGGGATCACCCGCGCGGACCGCTGGACCGAACTCCGCGCCGCGGCCCTGGCCCTGGTGTACAGCCGCGTGCGCGAGATCGCCGATGTCACCGTCATCGACACCGGGTTCTGCCTCGAGGCCGACGAGGAGCTGAGCTTCGACTCGATGGCACCGCGCCGCAACGCCGCCACCCTGCGCAGCCTGCAGCTGGCCGACACCGTCTACGCCGTCGGCTCCGCAGACCCCGTCGGTGTTCCGAGGCTGGTCCGCGGCCTGGCGGAGCTCTCGGCCGCCGTACCCGAGGCGCTGCCGCGGGTCATCCTCAACAAGGTCCGCCCCGCCGCCGTCGGGCGGGCGCCGGAGCGGCAACTGAAGGAGGCGTGGGCCCGCTACGGGCCGGCGGCGCCGATCAGCGCCTTCCTGCCATCCGACGCCGCGGCCTGTGACTCAGCGCTGCTGGCCGGCTCGCTGCTGCATGAGACGGCCCCCGACTCGCCTCTCCGCAGGGCCATCGCGCACTTGGTTTGTGCACCTGCCCAGCGAAAATCGAAAAGCTCTGTCTTTTCTTCCACAGCAAGCCGGTGGGCTAAAGACTAGGCTCCTGATGAGGGCTGCAACGGTGCGGCCGCGAACTTTCTTAATGGAGGCGTTTGTCGATGTCGTCAGGGTCCAGCGTGGAGGATCAACCCGTTTCGATCGGAGCCGATGAGAGGTTCTTCGCGGACTACTACGAGCACCTCGCCGAGGAGGATGCCAAGGGCTACGGCCAGGAAACGCTCTCGGCCCGCGCGCAGGCCCACCTGCGGACCGCCGGCGCCCGGCAGCCCGGCCACGCCAACATCGAGATCATCGATGAGGCGGATGCCAGCGTCGTCTACATCGTCACCGACGACATGCCCTTCCTCGTCGACTCGGTCAACGCCGAACTGGTCCGGCAGAAGTCCCCGATCCACCTGGTGATGCACCCGCTCTTCGTCGTCACCCGCAACCGGGAAACCGGCCGGCTGGTCAAGGTGGCACGGGTCCCCTCCCACCTCGGCATCTCCAGCGGCGACACGGCTGCGATGCCCAACCTCTCGCACCTCATCGCCCAGGGCGACAACGCCTCCCACATGGAATCCTGGATCGCCGTCGAAATCGACCGCGTCGACGACGCCCGCCGGGCGGAACTGATTGAGGGCCTGAACCGGGTGCTCGGCGACGTGCGCGCCGCCGTCGAGGACTGGCCGAAGATGCGCAACAAGGCCCACGAGGTCTCCGACGGCCTCGAAAAGGTCACCAACGCCGCCGACGTGGCCGGCTTGCGGCAGGCGCAGGAACTCCTGCGCTGGCTCGACGACGGCAACTTCACCTTCCTGGGCTACCGCGAATACGACCTGCGGAACGAATCCGGCGAGGACGTCCTCGAACTGCGCGAGGAGAGCGGCCTCGGGCTGCTGCGCGACAGCAGCGACACCCGCCACCAGATCCAGCACCTGACCGAAACCGGCCGCAAAAAGGCCCGCGAGAAGAGCGCCCTGGTCATCACCAAGGCGAACTCCCGCTCCACCGTGCACCGGTCGGCCTACCTGGACTACATCGGCGTCAAGAGCTTCGACGCCGCCGGCAACGTCGACGGCGAACGCCGCTTCATCGGCTTGTTCGCCACCACCGCCTACGCAGGCTCCGTCCGCGACATCCCGGTGGTGCGGGAAAAGGTCGACGCCGTCCTGCGCGACGCCGGCTTCCCGCCGGACTCGCACTCCGGCAAGGATCTGCTCGGCATCCTCGAGACCTACCCGCGTGACGAGCTGTTCCAGATCGAGATCCCGGACCTCGCCGCCATCGCCACCGGCATCCAGCGGCTGCAGGAACGCCGCCGGACGCGGTTGTTCCTCCGCCCGGACGTGTACGGCCGCTTCATGTCGGCGCTGGTCTACCTGCCCCGCGACCGCTACACCACCAACGTCCGCCTGCGGATCGAGAAGGAACTGCGCGAAACCTTCGACGCCGTCTCCATCGACTACGAGGCCCGGATGACCGAGTCGGCACTGGCGCGGTTGTTCTTCCGGATCCGGCTCCCCAAGGACGCCGACACCGCCAACGTGAACACCGAGGAACTGGAGAAGCGGCTGGTGCTCGCAGCACGGTCCTGGAGCGAAGGTATCTCCGAGGTCCTCCGCGCCCGGGCAGAGGCCGACGGCGACAACGGTTCCAAGGAACTCGCCACGGTCTGGGCCGAGGCCTTCCCGGCCAGTTACCGGGTCGACTACGAGGTCGAGGACGCGCTCGAGGACATCGCCCGGTTCGAGAAGTACGGTGCCGCCGCCGAACGCGAGGGCGGCCACGCCGCTGAGCAGCCCGGCGTCCACGTGTACCTGCCCGAGGGCGCCGGAGCAATCCTGGAGGAGGACGCCCGCGTCAAGCTGTACATGCTCGAGCCCAAGAGCCTCAGCCAGATCCTGCCGTTCTTCCACAACCTCGGCCTCGAGGTCCTGGACGAACGCCCCTTCGAAATCGAGACCGCGGACCACCGCGACTTCTTCCTCTACGACCTCGGCCTGAAGTACCCGGCCGGTGTCGACCCCGTGACGACCGGCACCCTGCTCGCGGAATCCTTCGGCGCCGCCGTCTCCGGCGCCGTCGAATCGGACAGCTTCGACCGGCTGGTGCTCCGCGAGGGAATGCACCCCCGCCAGGTCGTGGTGCTGCGCGCCTACGCCAAGTACATGCGCCAGATGGGCAACACCAACTCCTTCGAGTTCATGGCCGACACCCTCCTGGCCAACCCGGAGGTCGCCCGCGGCCTGAACGCCCTCTTCGCCGCCAGGTTCGATCCGGCCGTAAACGACGGCGACCGCGAGGCCCGGCAGGCCGAGGTCCGCGCTGCGCTCGACACGGCGATCGAACAGGTCGCCACCCTCGACGCCGACCGCGTGCTCCGCACCTTCACCAACCTGATCCAGGCCACGCTGCGGACCAACTTCTACCAAAACAAGACCCACGTCAGCTTCAAGCTCGACCCGGCCGGGATCGACGGACTGCCGTTCCCGCGCCCGATGTTCGAGATCTGGGTGTACTCACCCCGCGTCGAAGGCGTCCACCTGCGGTTCGGCAAGGTCGCCCGCGGCGGCCTGCGCTGGTCCGACCGCCGCGAGGACTTCCGCACCGAGATCCTGGGCCTGGTCAAGGCGCAGACGGTCAAGAACGCCGTCATCGTGCCCACCGGCGCCAAGGGCGGCTTCTACGCCAAGCAGCTCCCGGATCCGGCCGCCGACCGTGGCGCCTGGATGGCCGAGGGGATCGAGAGCTACAAGACGTTCATCCGCGGCCTGCTCGACATCACCGACAACGTCTTGACCACCCCCGAGGGAGAGGCCCTCGTGCCGCCGGCCGACGTCGTCCGGCACGACGGCGACGACTCCTACCTTGTCGTCGCGGCGGACAAGGGCACCGCGTCCTTCTCCGACATCGCCAACGGCCTCGCCGCCGAGTACGGCTTCTGGCTCGGCGACGCCTTCGCCTCCGGCGGCTCGGTGGGCTACGACCACAAGGCCATGGGCATCACCGCCCGCGGCGCCTGGGAGTCGGTGAAGCGCCACTTCAGTGAGCTCGACCTGGA
>NZ_JBFBKP010000026.1:0-52641 GCF_040702285.1 Arthrobacter sp. NPDC080086 | reverse complement strand
AGCAGCGCCAGCGCTCGGGCGTGCTGCGCCGGGTGGCCGCCGCCCTGGACGCGCGCGCCGAACTCCAGGCCAACGGCGTCGGCGGTCCCGTGCTGGCCGCCATCCGGCGCGATGACCAGGCCGCCACGGATGCGGTCCGGCGCTCCGCCGTTGCCGAGGGGCTGGGACACGCCCTGACGGTCCTGGCCGGCGGATCCGCCGCGCTGGGCTGCGCCGTGCTCGCCGCCCCGCAGGCCCTCGCCGGGTCCGCGCAGCCGGCCGTGGTGGCGGTGGTGGTGCTGCTCCAACTGGCGCTGATCGAACCCTATGCGGCGATGACGACGGCGGTCCGTCAGTACCCCGCGCTTCGCACGGTGCTGCGGCGGATCGGGGAGTCGGGCCTCCTGGCAGCGGACCGGGGCTCGTACGGCGCCGGCGGTCCCGACGGCGGCCTGATTGCGCTGGCGCCGCGGCAGGACGGCCGTCCTGGCCTGGCGGCCGTGGACCTTGCCGCTGCCTGGCCCGGCGGCCCGTCGGTGTTCGAGGGCCTGACCGCGACGGCGGAACCCGGCCGCTGGCTCGCCGTCACGGGCGGATCCGGCTCCGGGAAGTCGACACTGCTGGCCGTCCTGCTCGGGTTCCTCCCGGCCGCCGACGGCGAACTGAGGCTGACCGGCCGCACCGCCTGGTGCCCGCAGGAGGCCCACCTGTTCGACTCGACCATCCGCGGCAACCTGATGCTCGGACTGCCCGGGGGACCCCGCCCCGGCGACGGCGCGGCCGAGGGCGCACCTGACGGATCGCCTGACAGGGTAGACGTGGAGCGCCGCCTGAGGGACGCGGTGTCCGCCGTCGGCCTGACGCCGCTGCTGGCCCGCCTGGAACGTGGACTGGACACCCCCGTCGGCCCGGGCGGTGCCTTCCTCAGCGGCGGCGAACGCCAGCGCCTGGCCGTGGCCCGCACCCTGCTGACTGGGGCGGACATCATCCTGCTCGACGAGCCCACCGCCCACCTGGACGCGGAGGCCGGCCGCGCCCTGCTGGCCGAACTGCGGCGCGGGCTGGCGGACCGGACGGTTGTCCTGGTCACCCACAACCCGGACGACGTCGATCCCGCCGACGCGCGGCTGGACCTGGACGAAAACGCCGCTGTGCGGGAACCGGCCGGAGTGAGCGGCCGGGCCTGACGCCCGTCTCCGGCAGGGCCTGACGCCCGTCATTGGGCCGGGCCAGGTGCTCAGCCCGAGGAGGCGACCGCGAAGAGCCCTGCCACGCCGACCATGTACAGCACCAGCACCACCAGCGAGTCCACACCCATGCCCAGCACCCGGCTCGCCGGCCGGAACAGCAGCCCCAGCATGTAGACCAGCGTCAGCAGGATGGCCAGCGCCGTCAGATAGATGTCCGAGGCGTGGGCCTGGGGGAGTACCGGCGTACCCGAGATCAGGACGGCCACGAGGAACAGCACCGGCAGGAAAGCGTTGCCGCCGAAGATGTCGCTGACCGCCAGTTGGAAGTCACCCTGCCGGACCGAGGCCAGGCCGGTGGATATTTCCGGCAGGGAGGTGGCCAGGGCCAGGAGCGTGGCGCCGAAGAGAACGCCGGAGAGGCCGATCTGACCGGCGATCGCGTCGCCGCTGCGCTCCAGCAGCACGCCGGATCCCAGCGTGGCGGCCGCCGCGACCAGGAAGATCCCCAGCGCCTTGCCGGTGCCGGTCTTATTCCGGGACGACGCGGCGTCGGACCGTCCCGACGTCTGCGACGAATTCTGCGCCGAGGCCTTCGCGTGGCCCTTGGGCGCGGACTGCCCATCGGGGGCCTGACCATGGGCGTGCCAGGGCAGCGACTTCTGCGACCGCTGCACCAGGAGCAGGCCCAGCAGCCAGATCACGGCGATCAGCACCGCGGCCGGGGTGAGCCGGAACAGGACCAGCCCCGGAGGCATCTGGCTCCCGGCGATGACCACGCCCAGCACACCCACCACCGTGATGGCCTCGATGACCAGGGTCAGGGACGCGGCGCGGTAACTCAGCGGCTTGCCGCCCTTGGTCCCGACGACGTCGAGGACGACCAGGACCACCGTCTGGATGGCGATGCCACCCAGGATGTTGCCCACCGCCACGCCCACATTCCCGGCCAGTGCGGCGCTGACGGTAATGGCGATCTCCGGCAGGTTCGTGGCCAGCGCCAACAGGATCAACCCGCCCAGGGCCGAGCCCAGCCGAAATCGGGCATCGAGCACATCCGTCTGTTTGGACAACTGGATGCCGGCCACCCAAATCACGGCGGCGGCCCCGGCGAAGATCAAGGCCAAGGCCCACAGCGGCAACGACTCCATCACGTGCTCCCATCCCGGCCGGAGGAACACCCGGCCACAGCTCCCGCGGCCGTGCACCGCGCAGATCGTCAGGCTACTTACTCTATGACCAGTACCCTGGGAGGGAGCCGGGAGCCGCCCACTGCTGGAGCCGGACCCGAGGGTCGGATAGCCTGACCCGATGATGAGCCGTGACGACAGCGACCCCCGCCAGGCCCTGGATGGCCGGCTGTCCTGGCGCCCCGCGGGGCCCGGCGACCTGGACGCCTGGGCGGCGCTGATCGCCCGGACCGCCGCCGTCGAACACCCCGTCTGGTACGAACGCCGCGAGGACCTGGCGCAGATCCTGTCCTCCCGGCAGAACCCGGTCGCCGCGAACACCATCCTTGGTTTCGACGGGCAGGGAACCGCGCGCGCCTACGGTCGGCTGACGAAGAACACCGACGGCGGGAAGGCCGTCGGGTTCGGCTGCGTGGATCCCGCATGGCAGGGCAGCGGGGTGGGCGGCGGCGTCCTGGCCTGGCTGGAGGAGCGGACCCGGCGGCGCTTTGCCGACGACGCCGAAGCAAACGTGGAACCGGCAACCCCCAGGCTCCGCCTCCACTCCGAGGAAGCACATGCCCGCGAGGCCCGGCTCTTCGAACGGCATGGCTATCGGGTGGTCCGCTACTACAACGAGATGCACCGCCCCCTGACGGACCCACTGCCCGCTTACCGCCTCGACGGCGGGCTCGAGCTGGCCGACTTCGGTCCCGCGCTGCACGAGGAGGTGCGGCAGGCCCACAACGACGCCTTCCGCGACCACTGGGGCAGCGAACCGCGGGACGAGGAGGCCTGGGGCTTTGTCGTGAACGACCCGTTGGCCCGGCCGGACCTGAGCTGCGTGGTCCTGGACGCCGACAACGGCCGGGTCGCCGGCTACCAGCTGGCCAGCCACGACCCGGACATCGCCGTCGAACGCGGCTTCACCGAGGGGTACACGGACCTGCTCGGGGTCCGCCGGGACTACCGCGGCCGGGGCATCGCCCGGGCGCTGCTGGCCGAGGCGATGCGCCGCTTCACCACGGCGGGCATGGACAAGGCCTCGCTCGACGTCGACTCCGAAAACCCCACCGGCGCCCTGGCGCTCTACACCGCCCTCGGCTACCGGGCCGTCAACCGCAGCATGGCCTGGGACAAGGAGCTCTGAGCCCCGCGGAGGCGTAAAATCCTAAGTGGGGGAAGGGCCTGGAAAGGGATATCACCATGCTCAAAGACCAGCCGGTCGGCGCCGTGTTGCCGGCCGCGGATATCGCCCGCGCCCGCGCTTTCTACCGCGACAAGCTCGGGCTCGAACCTGACAACCAGGATGCCCAGGACAACCTGCAGTACACCTGCGGCTCCGGGAGCAGATTCATGCTGTACCTCACGCCGAACGCCGGGACTGCGAAGAACACGCAGATGGGCTGGATGGTGCCGGACCTGCCGGCCGCCGTCGAGGAACTGCGCGGAAAGGGCGTGGTCTTCGAGGACTACGACTTCCCGGGCCTGAAAACCGAGAACGGCATCGCGACCCTGCCGGACGGCAACTCCGCGGCCTGGTTCCTGGACAGCGAGGGGAACATCCTGAACCTCAACTCCGGCATGTGAGCCCTGCCGGCGGGTCCTAGGACTCTGGCCGGGACGGGGAACGCCGGAGACACTCGTCGCATGTGCGCGGAAGCCCTGGTCCGGCTGGACGGCCTCACGAAGAGATTCGGCCGGAACACGGCGCTGGAGGGCGTCAGCTTCGGCATCGAACCCGGCGAGGTCTTCGGCTACCTGGGACCCAACGGCGCCGGCAAGACCACCACCATCCGGTTGCTGATGGGGCTGCTGCGCCCCACGGCCGGGACCGCGCGCGTGTTGGGCCTGGACGCCTGGCGCCAGCCGGTGGAGGCACACCGGAGGGTGGGTTACGTCCCCGGCGAACCGGCGCTCTATGACCGGCTCACCGGCCACCAGCACGTTGCTTACTGCGCCCGGCTGCGTCACCGGGACGACGCCGGGCTGGCCGCTAAGCTGGCGGCCAGCCTGGGGCTGGACCTCGGTAAACCGGCCCGCACGCTTTCCCGCGGCAACCGGCAGAAACTGGCGGTGGTGCTCGCCGTCATGTCCCGGCCGCGGCTGCTGATCCTGGACGAGCCCACCAGCGGCATCGACCCGCTCGTCCAGCAGGTCTTCCACGAGATCCTGCGCGAACACACGGCCGAGGGCGGCTCCGCCCTATTCTCCTCACATGTCCTCGGCGAGGTGGAACGGGTCGCGGACCGGATCGGCGTCGTCCGGGCCGGGCGCCTGGTGGCCGTCGAACGCCTGCAGGATCTCGCGGCCCGCTCCCTGCACCGGGTGCGGGCCCGCTTCGGCGACGACGTCTCCGCCGCCGACTTCGCCGGGCTGCCCGGCGTGCGGGACATTGTGGTGGAGGAGCGGGCACTGAGCTGCAACGCACCGCAGGCGGCCCTGGACGCGCTGCTGAAGCGCATCAGCGCCCGCCGGGTGGAGGATTTCGAGTGCTCCGAGGCGCCCTTGGAGGAGACCTTCCTGAGCTACTACGGCAACGGCGGCACCGGCACGGGGACCAGGACAGCCGCCGGTGCGGGGACAGCGGCCGGCGCGGGCACAGGGGAACCCGTCGAGGCCGGCGACGACGGGGAGGACTCCCGTGCGTCCTAACGTGCTGCTGAAGACCCTCCGCGACCAGGCCCGGGGCCTCGCCGCCTGGTCCGTTTCGCTGGCCCTGATCGTGGCGATGTACGCCGCCGTCTGGCCCTCGATCAGGGCCCAGCCGTCCATGAGCGACTTCATCGACCAAATGCCCGAGGCCTTCCGCTCCATGTTCGCCACCACCGGCGCGGATATGTCCACGCCCACCGGCTACATCCAGATCGAGCTGCTGTCCTTCATGGGGCCGATCGCCGTCCTGATCTACGCCGTCGGGACCGGCGCCGGCGCGATCGGCGGCGAGGAGGACCGGCACACCATGGACCTGTTGCTGTCCAACCCGGTGGGCCGCTGGCGCGTGGTGCTGGAGAAGTTCCTCGCGATGGCGGCGGGCACCTTCCTGCTGGCGGCCGTGACCGGAGCCGCACTGGTGCTCGAGGGCCGGCTGGTGGAGCTGGACCTGCCCGCGGACAAGGTGGCGGCCACCATGCTGCACCTGGCCCTGCTCGGCGTCGTCTTCGGCACCCTCGCGCTGGCCCTCTCAGCCGCCACGGGCCGGACCGGGCTGAGCCGCGGCATTCCGGCCGCCCTGGCGGTTCTTGCGTACATCGTGAACGCGCTGGCCCCGCTGGTGGACGTCTTCGACCGGCTGCAGAAACTCTCTCCGTTCTACCAGTACATCGACCACGACCCGCTGCGCACGGGCATCGCCTGGGACTCGGTGCTGGTCTCGGTGGCGACCATTGCAGTCCTGGCCGGGGCCGCCGTCGTCGGCTTCCGCCGCCGGGACATCCCGGCCTGAACGCCGGGCGGTCAGGCCGCGCTAGCCGGCCACGTCGTGGAGATGATGGACGACGTCGTGCAGGAAGTACTGCGAAAAGGTCAGCACCGTGAACTCCGAGCCGTTGCTGCGGGTGCCCTTCCGGCCCCAGTCGCTCTCCGGGACGCGGGCGAAGGACGCCGCGATTTCCTGGCCGCGGGCCGTCAGCTCGTCGCTCACCGTGGCCGGCTGGGCTCCGGCGTAATCCAGCTCGACCGCGGTCCGGTCCTGGTCCCAGTCCTCGAAGCGGGCGTCGTCCTGGCTGAGCATGAGGTGGAGGCGCTGGTTGAAGAGCTCAAAGACGTCGCGGACGTGGCAGGCATACTCCAGCGGCGACCAGGTGTCATCCTCCGGCCGCACGGCCACGTTCGGTCGCCGGAGGACGGCCCGCCAGCGGGGCAACATGGCCGTAATGTGGTCCGGCGCCATCGCCGGGGTCCAGGCGGAGGCGTGGAAGCCGCACTCGGGGCAGGGGGTGCCGAGCACCCAGGTCCAGTCTTTTGCGTCCGGGACGATAGGCATGCCAGCAGTCTAGGGGACTCGGCCCGTCCCCCAGGTGGCTCAGAGCCGCTCCCGCGACCGGGCGGGTCAGCCCTCCGCGGGCGCCGGGGCGGCGCCGGCGGGAGCCTCGGCCCCGGCCATGCTCGGCCCGATGGCGTCGACGGCCTGGGACAGCGGAATGCCGGAGCCGTCACGGCGGCCGTGCTCCACCGGCAGGGAGCGCGCCACGCCGGCCAGGGACGACGCTTTGGCCGGACCGTGCCCGGCCCAGGCCAGCAGGAGCGTGTCCTCGCCCTTGAGGAACCGGTGCGCCCGGACTCCGCCGGTGCCGCGGCCCTTGGAAGGGTATTCGGAGAGTGCTGTCACCTTCGCGGCGCCCGGGGCGGTGCCCGGCAGGGCCCCCTCGGTTCCGGCGATGGTGACCACGACGGCGGCCTCGTCATCGGCGCGGGCGGTGCCGAAGTGCAGCACCCGGTCCCCGGCGGCCAGCTTAATCCCGGCCATGCCGCCGGCGGTCCGGCCCTGCGGACGGACCGAGGAGGCGCCGAAGCGGAGCAACTGGGCCTGTCGGGTGATGAAGACCAGGTCGACGTCGTCGCCGTCGGCCGCCTCAACGCCCACCACGGTGTCCTTGTCCTTGAGCGCGATGACCTCCCAGTCCTCGCGGTTCAGGGGGTAGTCCGGCTGGACGCGCTTGACCACGCCCTGTGCGGTGCCGATGGCCAGGACCCGGTCCAGCGGCGCGAAGGCCACCAGCGTCTCACCCTTGAGCAGGGTGATGAAGTCCTTGGCGGGGACGCCGCCGGCCATGTTCGGGGTGCCGTTGGTGGGCGGCAGCACGGGCATGTCCACCACCTGCAGCCGCAGCATCCGGCCCTGCGAGGTGATGGCGGCGATCTCACCGCGGGCCGAGGTCTTCACCACGGAGCGGAAGACGTCGTGCTTGGCCCGCGGTCCGGCCTCCGCCAGGCTGTCCTGGTTGGCGGTCCGGGCGATCTGGCCGGAGGCTGTGAGGATGGCCCAGCACGGGTCGTCCGCGATCTCCAGGGCCAGCGGCGCGGCCTTGCCCTTGACCGGGGCGGCGGCCGCGGCGGCCAGGGTGGGGGAGACGGCCTCGGATTCGAGCAGCACCGTCCGGCGCGGCGTCCCGTACTTCTCCGCGATTTCCGCGAGCTCGTCGGAGACGAGGCCGCGCAGCAGTTCCGGGGAGTCCAGGATGGCCTGCAGTTCGGCGATCTCGCGCCGCAGCTCGTCCTGTTCCTTCTCCAGTTCGATCCGGGAGTACTTGGTCAGCTGCCGCAGCCGCAGCTCCAGGATGTAGTTGGCCTGGATCTCGGAGAGGTCGTAGATGGACATCAGCCGGGTCCGGGCCGCGGCCGCCTCGTCCGAGGAGCGGATGATCTGGATGACCTCGTCGATGTCGACGATCGCGATCAGCAGGCCCTCCACCAGGTGCAGCCGGTCCTGCTTCTTCGCCAGCCGGAACGCGGTGCGCCGCCGGACCACGGTGATGCGGTGGGTGACGTAGACGCTGAGCAGTTCAAGCAGGCCCAGGGTCTGCGGCTGGCCGTCCACCAGGGTGACGTTGTTGATGCCGAAGGAGTCCTCCATCGGCGTGTAGCGGTACAGCTGCTGCAGCACGGCGTTGGGGTTGAAGCCGTTCTTCAGCTCGATCACCAGGCGCAGCCCGTGCTTGCGGTCGGTGAGGTCCACGATGTCGCTGATGCCCGACAGCTTCTTGCCGTTGACGGCGTCCTTAATCTTCTCGATCACCTTTTCCGGGCCCACCATATACGGCAGTTCGGTGACCACCAGGCCGGTGCGGCGGGCCGAGAGCTGCTCGACGTCGACCTTCGCCCGGGTCTTGAATGAGCCGCGGCCGGTGGCGTAGGCGTCCCGGATGCCGTCCAGGCCCACGATCCGGCCGCCCGTGGGCAGGTCCGGGCCGGGGACGAACTTCATCACGTCCTCCAGCGTGGCGTCCGGGTGCGCGATCAGGTGCCGTGCCGCCGCGATGACCTCGCCGAGGTTGTGCGGGGCCATGTTGGTGGCCATGCCGACGGCGATGCCGGTGGCGCCGTTGACCAGCAGGTTCGGGAACGCCGCGGGCAGCACGTCCGGCTGGGTGAGCTGGTTGTCGTAGTTCGGGACGAAGTCGACGACATCCTCGTCCAGGTGGTCTGTCAGGGTCAGCGCCGCCGCCGCGAGCCGGGCCTCCGTGTAACGGGGCGCGGCCGGACCGTCGTCGAGAGAGCCGAAGTTGCCGTGCCCGTCGATCAGGGGCAGCCGCAGGGAGAAATCCTGCGCCATGCGGACCATCGCGTCGTAGATGGCGGTGTCGCCGTGCGGGTGCAGCTTGCCCATCACCTCGCCCACCACGCGGGCGCTCTTGACGTGGCCGCGGTCCGGTCGCAGGCCCATCTCGCTCATCATGTAGAGGATGCGCCGCTGCACCGGCTTCAGGCCGTCGCGGGCGTCCGGGAGCGCCCGGGAGTAGATCACCGAGTAGGCGTACTCCAGGAAGGACCCTTCCATCTCGGAGGTGACATCGATGTCGACGATGTTCTCGTGATAATCCTGGGCTTCCCCTGCCGGGGGCGTGGTTTGGCGGCGTGCCATGGGGCTGGTGGGTCCTTCTGCGTGGTGCTCAACGGGTGCTGCGTAAGTTTATGGCTAGGCTAAGCCTATGGTGGATCAGCCCGTGGACGGCGTATATCCGGAACATTGGGAAGCCGATGTCGTGCTGCGCGACGGCGGCACTGCCCACCTGCGGCCCATCCACGCCGCCGACTCCGACGCCGTGCAGGCCTTCCACGTCGGCCAGTCGCAGAAGTCCATCTACATGCGCTTCTTCGCGTTCAAGTCCAAGCTCTCCAGCAAGGAACTCAAGCGCTTCACCGAGGTCGATTACAAGGACCGGGTGGCGCTGGTGATCACCATCGGCGGCGACATCATCGGCATCGGCCGCTACGACCGGCTCGATGACCCGGCCGAGGCGGAGGTGGCCTTCAACATCGCCGACGCCCACCAGGGCCGCGGCATCGGCTCCATCCTGCTCGAACACCTCGCCGCCGCCGCCCGGGAAAACGGCATCCGCAAGTTCAGTGCCGAGGTGCTGCCGGAGAACCGCAAGATGCTGATGGTCTTCTCCGACGCCGGCTACGACGTCAAGCGGCACTTCGACGACGGCGTCGTCAGCCTCGAATTCAACATCGACCCCACGGACAAGTCCCGCGCCGTGATGGAATCCCGCGAGCACCGCGCCGAGGCCCGCAGCATCCAGGAGCTGCTGGCCCCCGACTCGGTCGCCGTGATCGGCGCCAGCCGCCGCTGGGGGACCGTGGGCTACCAGCTGCTTGAACACATCATCGAGGGCGGCTTCACCGGTCCGGTCTATGCGATCAACCCCGAGGCGCTGGAACTGGCCGGCATGCTCTCCTTCGCCCGGCTCTCCGAGGTGCCGGGCCCGGTGAAGCTCGCTATCATCGCCGTGCCCTACGACGAGGTCCCCAAGGTGGTGCAGGAGTGCGGCGAGGCCGGGGTCAAGGGCATCGTGGTGGCCACCGCCGGCTACGCCGACGACGGCGAACGCGGCCTGGCGCGGCAGCGGGAACTGGTCCGCCAGGCCCGGGCCAACGGCATGCGGGTGATCGGCCCGGCGTCGCTCGGGATCGTCAACACCAACCCCGCCGTCTCCCTCAACGCCTCGATGGCCCCCTCGCTGGCCCGCCGCGGCGGCCTGGGACTGTTCAGCCAGTCCGCGGCGATCGGCGTCTCGCTCTACGCCGCGTCCAGCCGCCGCCGGGTGGGGATCTCCACCTTCCTCTCCGCCGGCAACCGCGCCGACGTCTCCGGCAACGACCTGATGCAGTACTGGGAGGACGACGCGGACACCACCGCCGTCGGTCTCTACCTCGAATCGATCGGCAACCCGCGTAAGTTCTCCCGCCTGGCCCGCCGGCTGGCCCGCACCAAACCCGTGATCGTCGCCAAGTCCGACGCGATGGGCCTGAACCTGCCGCCGGGCCACTCCGTCCGGATTACGCAGGCGCCCCCGGAGGCGCTCGATGCCATGATGCGCCAGGCCGGCGTGATCCGGGTGGGGACCATCGAGGAACTCATGGACGTCGCGCAGATCGTCTCCAGCCAGCCGCTGCCCCAGGGTCCCGGCGTGGCCGTCTTCAGTAACTCCCGGGCTCTCGGCAAGGTGGTCTCGGACAGTGCCGAGGCCGCCGGGCTCGGCGTCGAGCGGATCGTCGCCGACGTCGACCTGGACACCGGCATGTCCCGCGCCCTCCCCGCCCTGCGCCGCAGCCTGCAGGAGACCCTGACGCTGGAGAACGTGCACGCCGTCGTTGTCGCGCTGCTGCCCGCCCGGGGCCTGACCGTGGAGAAGATCGGCGCCGTGCTGGCCGAATGCTCGGCCGCCGCCGGGAAACCCGTGGTGGCCGCGTTCACCGGCATCCTGGACCCGTCCATCTACGTCGAGGGCATGGTCGGCGACGCCGGCGAGGCCCCGCCCGTGCCCTGCTACTCGAACCCGGGCGCCGCCGTCGCCGCCCTGGCCGCCGTCGTCCGCTACGCCCAGTGGAAGGTCTGGGACCAGGGCCTCTTCGTCGAACCCGAGGGCTGCGACCCCGACGCCGCGCACCACGACCTCGAAGAACTGTTGCGCCCCGTCGGCGGCGAGCAGCTGGTCCGGCTGGACCCGGCCGCCGCGGACCGGCTGCTGGGCCACTACGGCATCCACGTGCTTCCCTCGGCGGGTTTCGAGACCGACGACGACGCCGTCGCCGCGGCGGAGAGGCTCGGCTGGCCGGTGGCGATCAAGACCACCGACCCGGCGCTCCGGCACCGCCTGGACCTGGGCGGGGTGCGGCTGGATATACAGGACGCCGACTCGCTGCGGGCCAACATCGCCCAGATGCGACGGTCCCTGCAGCGCTACGGCTCGCCCTCCCTGGAGGTTCAGACCATGGCGCCGGTGGGCCAGGCGTGCACCTTCCGGGCCATCGAGGACCCGCTGCTGGGACCGGTGGTCTCCTTCGGCCTCGCCGGGGACGCCGTGAACCTGCTGGATGATTGGGCGCACCGCGTTCCGCCGCTCTCCGGCTCGGACGTGCACGACTTCATCCGCTCGCCCCGGGCCTCGCGGAAACTCTTCGGCTACCAGGGGCTGCCCGCCGTCGACGTCGCCGCGCTGGAGGACCTCGCCGCGCGGCTGACCCGGCTCAAGGACAACCACCCGGAGATCGCCCTCGTGGAGTTCAACCCGGTCCTCGCCGGCACCGAGGGGGCGGTGATCCTCGCCGCCGACGTGCGGATCGCCAACGCAGCCCAGCGCACCGACACGGCCCGGCGCGCCATGCGGGCCTGAGGCTCAGGTGCCTGCGGTCTTGTCCACATCGGGGCGCCGCGGTTAGCAAGTGACTAGCCGATCTGTGAAAATGGAACCCATGACCTCCCAGCCCCCAGCATCCCAGCCACAGGCTTCCCTCTCCGCCCGCCACGGTGCGCCGCACGCCGGCCTGCACGACCACAGCGCGCAGGGACAGAGCCTCACGGATGCGCTGGAGCAGGCCGGCTTCTACCCGCGGCTGGTCGCCGACGTGGTGGCCGACGCCCTCGACGGCCGGGACTGCGTCTCCCACCTGGTGCACCTCGAAACCCACTTCGACCGGGCCGAGGTCCGCCGCCACATCACGGTGCTGGTGCTCACCGAGGACATGCTGGTGATCACCCACGTGGACGACCAGCAGCTGGACGAGGCCGGCGAGCAGATGGTCGCCCAGGTCTCCACCGAGTCCGTCCCGGTGGCCCAGATCCGCTCCGTGGTGCTCAGCTACATTTACGCCCAGCCGCAGGACTACAAGCCCTCGGACCCGGTCCGCGAACTCACGCTCTCCATCGCCTGGTCCGGCGGCCAGCGGCTGGACATGGGCCCGGCCAGCTGCGGGGACCCCCAGTGCGAGGCGGACCACGGCTACAGCGGCACGATCGCCCAGGAGGACATCGTCCTGCGGATCAGCGCCGAGGCGGACGGCCTCCAGGCGGTCCAGGACGCCAAGCTCTTCGCCCGCGCCCTGCGCGCCGTAAACACCGGATCCGGCGCCCCGGCCGGCCACGGCGTCTCCACCCTGCCGCCGCGCTCCCGCGCCGGCGTCTTCGCCAACCGCCTGAGCCGCGGCCATCAGCGCTGAGATGGGCGCCGACAGCACCGCCGGTTCCGTGCCGGGGCCGGGCGGCCCCGGCGTGACCGATGGCCCGGCCCTGCCCTCGCCGCCGGCCTACGGCAGGAAGTCCATCGCCGAGGTCTTCAGCAGTGCGGCGGCCAGCATCGGCGTGCCCGGCTTCGAGAACCGGCTGTCGTTGCCCCCGGCGCGGCGGGTGTGCGTGGTCCTGGCCGACGGCCTGGGCCGGCAGCTGCTGAAGCAGCGCGCCGCCCACACGCCGTTCCTCCGCTCGGTGCTCCAGTCCGGGCAGGGTGAGGTCCCCGCCGGCGTCGATGCCGCCTTCCCGTCCACCACTGCGGCGTCGCTGGCCAGCTTCGGCACCGGCCGCTCCGCCGGCCAGCACGGCATGGTGGGCTACGACGTCGTGGACCCGGACCAGGACCGCGTGGTCAACATGCTCAGCAACTGGGACGACGGCGTCGATCCGCGACGCTGGCAGCCGCTGCCCACCGTCTTCGAACGCGCCTCGGGGCACGCCGACGTCAGCACCGTCGCCCTGCCCCGCTTCAGCGACTCCGCCATGACCCAGGCGGCCCTGCGCGGAGGGCGGTTCATCGCCGGCACCACCGCGCACGCCCGCACCGCCGCCGCGGCCGAGGCGATGGCCGGGGCGGAGAGCGCGCTGATGTACTTCTACGTGCACGAGCTGGACAAGGCCGGCCACCGCTACGGTGCCGCGTCGGCCCAGTGGGAACACCAGCTGGAGGAGCTCGACGCGACCGTCAGCCGGCTGAACTCGACACTCCCGCCGGGAACCACCGTGCTGGTCACGGGCGACCACGGCATGGTGGACGTGCCGGAGTCCCGGCGCCTGGACTACTCCGCCGAACCCGCCCTGATCGAGGGGGTCCGGCACACCGCAGGCGAACCCCGGATGGTCCACCTCTACCTGGAAGAGGACGCGGGGGAGGCCGGCCGCGGCCGGCTGCTGGCGGCCTGGCGGGCGCGGTTCGGCGAACGGATCTGGGCCTTCACCCGCGAGGAGGCCATCGCGGCGGGGCTGTTTGGGGACGTGCGCGACGCCGTTGGCCCCCGGATCGGGGACGTGATGATTGCCGCCCGCGACACCCTGGCGCTCTACGACACCCGGCGGGTGCCCGCACGGGCGCTCGAGGTGGTGGGCCAGCACGGCTCACTGACCAAGGCCGAGCGGGAAGTCCCGCTGCTGTGCTTCAGCGCCGCCGGCAAGACCGGCAGCAAGGCCCGCCGCTAACAGTCCATCGGGGCCGGCGACAATTCGATCGCTCGGAGGCTACTCGCTGCGGGTGCCGAAAACGATGTCGTCCCAGCTGGGGACGCTGGAGCGCTTGGGTTTGGCAGGCTGGCGTTCGGGCGTCTCAGCGGCACGCTCGGCCCGCGCCTCAGACCGCGACAGTTCCGGGTTCCGGTTGCCGGCGGGGAAGATGCCGTCCGGGGTCCGGGGCTGCTCGGGGGACTCCGGCCGTGCCGCGCGCCGCGAGGTTCCGCCGCCCAGCAGTTCGTCCAGTCCAGGGCTCGACGTCGGCCCCTGGCCGGTGCCGCGCACCGGGCGCAGCTGGGAGGCCGCGATCGTGATTTCCCGGGTTTCGGTGCTGACCCCGTCGTGCAGCCGCAACGCGTCGCCGGCGTCTGCGGCGTCGTGCCGCGGCGCCAGCGTCAGCCGGGAGAGCATCGAGGGCCGGGCATCGCGGCGGCGGGTGAAGGCGTCCGGCCCGGGGATGGAATGCGGTTCGGCCTTGGCTGCCGCCGGAGTGGAAGGCTTCTCCGGCTCCGCGGTCGTGTCGGCATCGCCAGCTTCGGCCGCGCCGGTGGTGCCCGTGCCGTTGGGGTTGTGAAGGTCGGCGTCATCGGAGGTACCGGCGTCGGACCCGGCGTCGGTGTCGCTTTCACTGTCGGAGGCATCGCCAGGGGCGGGAACCTCGGAGGGCCGGGGGTGGGCCGCCGGGACGCCCTGGCTCAGCATGAGCGCCAGCGCGTCATCAGCATCCTCGTCCACCCCGATCCGGTGCCCGCGGCGGGAGCGTAGCATGTCCAGCAGCCCGTCGTTATCCCGGTCCTGTCGGGTATCCCCGGGCAGTGACCTGTCGGCGGGGACGATGCTGAGCTGGGCCGTCGCCGTGCGCGCGGCGGCCTCGGCGTCGGTCTCGAAGTCGAAGGGCCGGTCGGAAACGGCCGAGAGCCGGCGGGACGGGACGGGCCCGTCCATCGGCTCGAGTTCGCTGAGCTGCTGCGCCCAGCGGTTGGCGTTCTGCAGGGACTTCAGCGCCGGGCTGAACGTCCACGTGGCGGGTGGCTCCTCGCCGATGGCGGTGTGGCCGCCGGCCGGCAGCGAAAACGCCGCCACCACGTTCCACAGGCCGTCGGAGCGCCGCCAGGAATCCCACTCCACGGTCTCCGGAGCGACGCCGTAGGCGCGCAGCCGGTGGCTGACCATTTCCTCCAGGGTGGCGGGCTGGTCGCCGAAATGTGAGCGGTAACCCTCGTGGCCCGCCGTGGGGGACGCAACCTCGATCCGGCGCGCCTGCTGGGCGACGTATTCGCGCTCGGCCAGCACTGGGCCTTCGTAGCGTTCAACCTTGGCCAGCGGCAGGCCCGAAAGCTCGGCGACCTCCGCGGCAGTCGCGCCGCTCCGGATTCGGGCCTGGATGTCCCGTGGGGACATGGCAATGGGCTCCGGCGCCGGGCCCGGGGCAGTCTTCGAGGGCCGGTTCACGGCAGCCCGAAGCGTTTCATCGATCGGCAGCTGGAACATCTCGCCGCCGGCGCCACTGAACAGGAGATGCTCTCCATCGTCGTGGACGCCTACAAGCCGTAGATCCTGCATACAAATCCTCCACCCTGGCATTGCTAACACTCGAAACTCTGCCACTGCCGGGCACTAAAAGCGGTGAAGAGGGAGGGCGCGCCGCGAATTTCCGGCATTTTCCGACCTTCGAGGGCGTCTCTGGCGGGCATTGGGTGAACGCCCGGGCCATCACGTCCCGACGGCGTCCGCCAGACTCTGGCGTGCTGAACCCGCGTAGGCAAGAATGACCCGACGCCGGGCACAAAAAACACCCGTCCGGCGTTGACGCCGGTGAACCGGACCCGGACCGGGCGGGGAAGAGAAAGACCCCGGCGGACGGCGACGGCGACAACCCCAACAAGTGCGGAGTGTGAGCGAAAAGTAATGGCGACAGACTACGACGCGCCGCGGAAGAGCGAAGAGGACCTCAACGAGGACTCGATCGAGGAACTGAAGACCCGGCGGACCGACAAGCCCTCCGCGGTGGTGGACGAGGACGAGACCGATCTTGCCGAGGGATACGAGCTCCCCGGCGCGGACCTCTCCGGCGAGGAGTTGCTGGTCCGGGTGATGCCCGCCCAGGCGGACGAATTCACCTGCGCGTCCTGTTTCCTGGTCCGGCACCGCTCCCAGATCGCCCGGGAAAAGGACGGCCTGAAGTACTGCGTGGAGTGCGAGGGCTGAGGCGGGCCCTCGAAGCGCCCCGGCGGCGGATTAGCGGTTAAGACGTCAGCGGTTCAGCGGTTCAGGGGCTTAGCGCTTGAGCGCGGCGACGAACTCGGCGGGACGGCGGGTCGAGGCCAGCCAGTACGGCGTCCGGTCCATCGGGTCGGTGATCTCGATCCGCACCACCGGATCGATCCAGCCGCGGATGCACATGAAGGCCAGCCCGTTGAGCCGGGGGCCGCGTTCCGCCGTCGCCTCCCCGCCCTCGAAGGCCTCCACGGCACCGACGAAGCGGCGCTCGATCGTCGCCCGGCCCACTCGCAGGGTCCCCGCGGTGACCTGGAGCGACGGGGTGGAGACAATCAGCAGCACGGCCAGGATCACGAAGAGCACCACCGCCGCGGTGATGCCCGCGGTCATGCTGATCGGGGCGAACACCAGGATGCCGGCCGCCGACAGTCCTGCCGCCACCAGCCAGATCCAGAAGCTCGGCCACAGCTTTTCGCTGAACAGGACGGTGGATTCGTCGGGGGTCTGGTTGGAGGCAGGCACAGCGGCGCTGGATTCGGGCATGAGGCCAGCTTTCCACTTTTCCCGGGCTATTTCACCTTGGCGGGACGTCACGGGAGGGCCCCGATGCCCGGGCACCGAAGGCATCCTCCCGCCCGGCGCCGCGGTAGGCCGAACCTTTCCGCGGGCGTTACAGTGGGGGACTGTGACTGAAGAAACAACCCCCGCGCACGCCGTCCCTGGTCCCACCCTGGCGGTCCAGTTGAAGATGCTCGACGACGGGCTGGAACCGCCGTCGTACGCGCACCCCGGCGACGCAGGCGCGGACCTGCGCGCCCGCGAGGACGTCATCCTGGAACCCGGCGAGCGGAAACTGGTGCACACCGGCGTCGCCATCGCCCTTCCTGTCGGCTACGTTGCGCTGATTCACCCGCGCTCGGGCCTCGCCACCAAGCACGGACTGACCGTGGTGAACGCCCCCGGCACCGTCGACGCCGGCTACCGCGGGGAAATTGCGGTAACCCTGTTGAACACGGACCGCTCCGAGTCCATCGAGCTCCGGCGCGGCGATAGAATTGCCCAAATGGTCATCCAGCGTGTGGAGCACGCGGAGTTCGTTCCGGTCCAGGAGCTCAGCGATTCGGTCCGCGGCACCGGCGGTTTCGGTTCCACCGGCGGGTTCGGCGCGACGCAGGCCTGACCGGCCCCAGCTACACCGCCCGGTCCGTCAGGCCGGCACACCCGGGCCGCCCCGGACGAGCAGCGCCGGAACACAACGAAGGAGACAACCCCATGGTTTTTGGGCGTGGCAGGAAAGCCAAGCAGGAACAGCCGAGCGAGGCCGTCGAGGCCCCGGAGACCGGCGCCGACGAGGCCGCGGACACGGCCGTCCGCGGGTCCGGCCCGTACGACGTCTCGGAGATTGAGAACCAGGACGGCTACGTGGACCTCGGCGCCCTGCTGATCGCACCGCGGGAGAACCTGCAGTTGCGGCTCGAGGTCGAGGAGGCCACCCAGCGCGTCGTCGCCGTGACCATGGACCTCGAGGGCTCCAGCCTGCAGCTGCAGGCTTTCGCGGCTCCCCGGTCCGAAGGACTGTGGGACGAGATCCGCGAGCAGATCGGCCAGTCCGTGGGAAGCCAGGGCGGCCAGGTGGAGGAGATCGAGGGCCACTTCGGCATCGAACTCGTCGCGAAGCTCCCCGCCGGCGACGGCAGCGAGGGCTACCGGGTGGCCCGCTTCATCGGCGTCGACGGCCCCCGCTGGTTCCTGCGCGGTGTGCTCGGCGGCGAAGCGGCCCTGGACCGGGAAGCCTCCCGTGACCTGGAGGACCTCTTCCGCAGGATCGTGGTGGTGCGCGGAGACAACCCGATGCCGCCGCGCGACCTGCTGCAGCTGCGCCTGCCAAAGGACACCAGCGCCACGGTCCCCGGCACGGCCGGACGCCCCACCCTGGACCAGCCCGAACGCGGACCGGAGACCACCCAGATTGGGTGACGCCCCCGGAGGCCTGTCCTCCGACGCCGTCCCGGTCCGCGGCCTGCCCGAGCGCGGCCGCGTCCTCTGCCGCGGCTTCATCGAATCCGTCACCTACGCCCCCGCGGGCGAGGTCGCGGCATTCACCGCGATCATCACGGACCACGACGCCCCCGCGGCGAGGCCCCGCCGAGTCCCGGCGGACGCCGCACCGCCCACCGCCCGCCGCCGCCGTCAGGTGGCCGCGGACCGCCTCCGCGTGGTGTGGCTGGGGCGCCGCCGCATCCCGGGTGTCCACGCCGGACTGGAGCTGAAGCTGGAGGGGATGGTCACCGTCCGCGACGGCCTGCCCACCATGTTCAACCCGCGCTACGAAATCCTGTCCCGCCTGGAGGAACACTGACCATGCCCGAGAGCTCCCCGTTCCAGGACCCCCGCCCCCGCGAATCCCAGTCCGGCTCCACCCGGCCCGGCGAGGCGCAGCCCGCGGGCACCCAACCGACCGTGGCCCAGCTCGCGGAGGACTACGCCGCGAAGGCGGGCCTGCACCGCACCAGCAACGGCAACATCGACGTGCTGAAAAGCGCCGGCGGCGTCCAGGGCCTGGCCGAGAGCATCCTGCCCGGCCTGGTCTTCCTGATCGCCTTCACGGTGTCCCGTGAGCTGACCCCGGCGCTGGTGGGCGCCCTCGCCGTCGCCGCCGCTTTCACCGTCGCCCGGCTGGTCCAGCGCAAGCCGCTGACCCAGGCGCTGGCCGGCATCGCCGGCGTCGGCCTCTCCGCCTGGCTTGCCAACACCACCGGCAAGGCCGAGGACTTCTACGTCCTGGGCTTCTTCACCAACCTGGGCTACATCGTAGCGATGAGCATCTCGATCGCCGTCCGCTGGCCGATCGCCGGGCTGCTGTTCGGCTTCATCCGCAACGAGGGACTGCACTGGCGCAAGGACCCGGCCCGCGTGAAGGCTTACCGGATCGGGACCTGGGTGATCATCACGGTCCTGGCCCTGCGCCTGCTGGTCCAGGTGCCGCTGTACTACATGGGGGAGCAGGGCCTCGCCGCCCTCGCCACCACCCGGCTGCTGATGGGCGCCCCGCTGTACATCCTGGGCCTCTGGGTGGCCTGGCTCCTGACCCGGCCCGCCGCGCCGGCAGCCGACGCCGAGCATCCCGTCGAACCCATCTAGCTCGCAGCTGAGGCCGTTATGAACGCTCATAACGGCCTCAGCTGTCAGTCAGGTGGGTCGGCCCGGCGGCGGCACGCGGGCCGTCGGGCGGTCGGGGCCTTAGCCGTCGAAGCCGTCGTCCTCGATGGCGTGGCTGTGCGAGGGCTGGCCGGAGCGGCCGTCGTAGTCATCGCCGGACCCGGCGGTATCCGCCGCAGTGTCCGAGTCGCCGTCGCCGGTTTCCGGGGCCGAGAGCAGGGCCCGCAGCTCGTCCTCGGCGGCGATGGTGGTGACGAAGAACAGCTCGTCGCCACCGTCGATCACGTCGTCCCGGCTGGGGGTGATGGGGGCCTGGTCGCGGAGGATCGCCACGAGGGTCGCGTCCTCGGGCCATTCGATGGCGCCCACCGTTAGGCCGATCACGTGCGAATCGTGCGGCACGGTGAATTCCACCAGCGACGAGACACCCGTCTGCAGCGTCAGCAAGCGGACCAGGTCGCCGATCTCCACGGCCTCCTCCACCAGCGCCGTCATGAGCTGCGGGGTGTTGACCGCGACGTCGACGCCCCAGGAATCGTCGAACATCCAGTCGTTCTTCGGGTTGTTCACCCGGCCCACCGTGCGGCCCACGCCGAATTCGGTCTTGGCCAGCAGCGAGACCACCAGATTGACCTTGTCGTCGCCGGTGGCGGAGACGACAACGTCGGCATCCTCCAGCCGGGCGTCCTTGAGCGTGCTCAGCTCGCAGGCGTCGCCCACCAGCCAATGCGCGCCGCGCAGGCCGCTGCGGCCGATCACCTCCGGCTTCAGGTCGATCAGCAGGATTTCGTGCTTGTGCGAGAGCAATTCGCGGGCAATCGAGGAACCGACGCTGCCGGCACCGACGATGACGACCTTCACTTAGGACTCCTTGGCGGGGGATTTGGCGAGGATGTGGGCCACCTCGGAGGTGCGGTCCACGCTGAGCATGGCGTGGACGGTGTCGCCGTCCTGCAACGACATGCCGGGCGCCGGGAGCATCCCCTCGCCGAATCGGGTGAGGTAAGCGATGCGGATGTCCGCGGCCTTCTCGATGGCGGTCAGCGGGTGGCCGACCCAGCCGGCGTCGAGGTCCACCTCGGCCAGCACCAGCCGGCCGGAGGGGTCGCGGAAGTCACCGGCGAGGTGCTGCTCGGGCAGGATCCGGCGCAGCACCTGGTCCGCGCTCCAGCGCACGGCCGCGACCGTGGGGATGCCCAGGCGCTGGTAGATCTCGGCCCGGCCCGGGTCGTAGATGCGGGCCACCACGTGCGGGACGTGGAAGGTCTCCCGGGCGACGCGGGTGGCCAGGATGTTGGAGTTGTCACCGCTGGAGACGGCGGCGAAGGCGTAGGCCTCCTCGACGCCGGCGCGCTTGAGCGTTTCGCGGTCAAAGCCGACGCCGGTGACCTTGCGGCCGGTGAAGCCGGTGCGGAGCCTCCGGAAGGCGCGGTCGTCCTGGTCGATGATGGCGACCGAGTGGCCGGCGTCCTCAAGGGTGTGCGCCAGGGTGGCACCCACCCGGCCGCAACCCATGATCACGAAGTGCGCCACATGTGCCTCCTAAAGCGTCTGTCTCACGTTGCTGCGTAAACTCTACCGGCCACCGGGGCCCGGCAGCCGCGCCCCGGCCGCCATGACATCGGGTGCGAATCAGACTAACTTTGTCTGGTGCTGACAATTTTCAATGCCGTGAAGCGGGTGCTGGTGGGGCGTCCCTTCCGCAACGACCGTCTGGCCCACACCCTGCTGCCGAAGCGGATCGCGCTTCCGATCTTCGCCTCGGACGCGCTGTCCTCGGTGGCGTACGCCCCGGACGAAATCCTGCTGACCCTGGCCCTGGCCGGCGTCAGCGCGGTGGCGTTCTCGCCGTGGGTGGGTCTGGCGGTGATGGTGGTGCTGCTGACGGTGGTCGCCTCCTACCGGCAGAACGTCCACGCCTACCCCTCCGGCGGCGGCGACTACGAGATCGCCAACGAGAACCTCGGCAAATACGCCGGCCTGACCGTCGCCTCGGCCCTGCTGGTGGACTACGTCCTGACCGTGGCGGTGTCCATGTCCTCGGCCGCGGCGTACCTGACCACGGCCGTGCCCTCGCTGCACGGCCAGCAGGCCGCGATCGCCACCATCGGCGTCGTGATCCTTGCCCTGGTGAACCTGCGCGGCATCCGAGAGGCCGGCAGCGTCTTCGCCGTCCCCACTTACATCTTCATGGCCTCCATCCTCGGCATGACCGCCGTCGGCGTCTTCCAGGCCGTCACCGGCCAGCTGGGCCAGGCGCCGTCGGCCGAGTTCGAGATCGTCCCGGCGGCCGGCTTCGACGAGGGCCTGGTGGGCCTGACCGGCGCGTTCCTGCTGCTGCGGGCCTTCTCCTCCGGCGCCGCCGCCCTCACCGGCGTCGAGGCGATCAGCAACGGCGTGCCCAACTTCAAGAAGCCCAAGAGCAAGAACGCCGCCACCACGCTGCTGCTCCTCGGTGTCATCGCAGCGTCCATGCTGGCCGGCATCATCTACCTGGCCAACGCCACCAAGGTGCACATCGTGCAGGACCCTGCCAAGGAGTTCCTGCTCAACGGCCAGCCCGTGGACGAGGGCTACATCCAGAACCCGGCCATCAGCCAGATCGCGCAGACGGTCTTCGGCGCCGGCTCCATCCCGTTCTACATCGTGGTGGCCGCCACCGGCGTCATCCTCGTCTTCGCCTCCAACACGGCGTTCAACGGCTTCCCGGTGCTCGGCTCCATCCTGGCCCAGGACGGCTACCTGCCCCGCCAGCTGCGCACCCGCGGCGACCGGCTGGCCTTCAGCAACGGCGTGCTGGCCCTCGCCGCCGGCGCGCTGGTGCTGATCATCTCCTTCAACGCCGACGTCACCAAGCTGATCCAGCTCTACATCGTGGGCGTCTTCATCTCCTTCACCCTCAGCCAGCTCGGCATGATCCGGCACTGGGGCCGGGAGCTGAAGCTCGCCAAGGACCCGGCCGCAAAGCTGCGGATGCTCAAGTCCCGCACCATCAACACCATCGGCTTCGGCATGACCGGCCTGGTGCTGGTGATCGTGCTGATCACCAAGTTCGAGCAGGGCGCCTGGATCGCCCTGCTGGCCATGTTCATCCTGTTCCTGATCATGTGGAGCATCCGGGCGCACTACGACAACGTCGCCAAGGAACTCGCCGTGGACGAGGACTCCTCGCCGCGCGCCCTGCCCACCCGTGTCCACGCCGTGCTGCTGGTCTCCCACGTCCGCAAGCCCGTGCTCCGCGCCCTGGCCTACGCCCGCGCGTCCCGGCCGTCCCGGCTGGACGCCATCACCGTGGACATCAGCCCCGAGGAGACCGAGCAGACCCTCGCGGACTGGGAAAAGCTGGACATCCCGGTGCCCATCACGGTCCTGGCCAGCCCGTTCCGGGAAACGGTCACGCCCATCATGGAATACATCAAGAACATGCGCCGGGACTCACCCCGGGACCTGATCGTGGTGTACATCCCCGAGTACGTGGTGGGCAAGTGGTGGGAGCAGCTGGTGCACAACCAGACCGCCCTGCGGATCAAGACCCGGCTGCACTTCGAACCCGGAGTGATGGTCGCCAGCGTGCCGTGGCAGCTGAAATCGTCCGAAGAAGCCAAGAGACTGCAGGATATTCAATGAGCACCGACCCCCGGACCCCCGCCGCCACCGAACTGGTCGTCGACGTCGGCCGGGTGGCCCACGGCGGCCACGCCGTGGCCCGGCACGAGGGCCGGGTCATCTTCGTCCGGCACGGCATCCCGGGGGAGAAGGTCCGCATCAGGCTCACCGACGACGCCGAGGGTGCCAAGTTCTGGCGCGGCGACGTCATCGAGGTGCTCGAGGCCTCCGAGGACCGGGTGGAACACTTCTGGCACGCCGCCGACGCGCGCCGCGCCTGGGCCCACGGCCACCCGCCGGTGGGTGGCGCCGAACTGGGCCACATCTCCCTGGCCCGGCAGCGCCGGATGAAGGCCGAGGTCCTGGCCGAGCAGCTGCACCGCCTCGCGGGCATCGACGCCCACGCCCTGGCCGGCCTCCCGGGCGCCGGCCACGTCGAGGCGGTGGGGGAGGACGGGTCCTCGGCGGCGCCGGGCCTCGGCTGGCGCACCCGCACCGGCTTCGCGATGACCCCGTCCGGCCAGCTGGGCATGCATGCCTACCGCTCCGATGCCGTCCTGGCGGTCCGCGAGATGCCGCTGGCCGTGGACGGCATCAATGACCTGCGCCTCTGGGACCAGGACCTGCAGGGCATCGAACGGATCGAGGTCGCGGCCCCGGCCAATGGCTCCCGGCCGCTGGTGCTGCTGGTTCCCGCCCCCGGCACCCGCCCGCAGCGGGTCGCCGCCATCGCGGCCCGCCTGCCGGAGAGGGTCTCCGTCGCCCGGCTGGACCCCGCCACCGGTGAGGTCACCCAGCTGCGCGGCCGTACCTGGGTGCAGGAAACCGCCGCCGGCCATGACTTCCGCGTCACCGGCGACGGTTTCTGGCAGATCCACCGCCACGCCCCGGAGACCCTGGTGGGCGCGGTCAAGGAGGCCCTGCACGACGGCGGCTACCTCGCCCCCGGCTCGGCGGTGGCCGACCTGTACGCCGGCGCCGGGCTCTTCACCGCCGCGCTGGCCGACGCCGTCGGGGTCACCGGCTCCGTGCTGTCCGTGGAAGGCTCGCCCGGCACCAGCCGGGACGCCCGCAAGAACCTGCACCACGCCCCGCAGGTGGAAATTGTCCAGGGCAAGGTCGAACGGGTGCTGCGGCAGAAGCCGCGCAGCTTCGACGCACTGATCCTGGACCCGCCCCGGGCCGGCGCCGGCAAGGCCGTGGTCAGCCAGCTCGTGGACTCCGCGCCGCGCGCCATCGCCTACGTCTCCTGCGACCCGGCGTCGTTCGCCCGCGACGTCGGCTACTTCCAGCAGCGGGGCTGGGCACTGAAGTCCCTGCGCGGGTTCGACCTCTACCCGCATACGCACCACCTGGAGACGGTGGCGTTGCTGACTCCCGGGGGCCCGGGCCACTAGGATGGGCGGAGTAGTCCGACGTCGCGCGGGCTCAGCACCCCACGAAGCGCTTGGTTAGGCTTGCCTAACTAGCTTAGGGGTCTGCGGCGCGACAAAGATGAAACAGTTGCGAGAGGAGTCCTGCGATGAGCATTGTGGACAGCTTCGGTGCAAAAGGCAAACTTAATGTAGCCGGTACCGAATACGAGATTTTCCGGTTGAACTCCGTCGAAGGCGCAGACAGCCTTCCGTTCAGCCTCAAGGTGTTGCTTGAGAACCTGTTGAGGACCGAGGACGGCGCCAACATCACGGCCGACCACGTCCGCGCCCTGGCCGGCTGGGATCCCAACGCCGAGCCCGACACTGAAATCCAGTTCACGCCGGCGCGCGTGATCATGCAGGACTTCACCGGCGTGCCCTGCGTTGTCGACCTCGCCACCATGCGCGAGGCCGTCAAGGACCTCGGCGGCGACCCCACCCGGGTGAACCCGCTGGCACCGGCCGAACTGGTCATCGACCACTCCGTGCAGATCGACGCCTTCGGCAACTCCGGCGCACTGGAGCGCAACATGGAGATCGAGTACCAGCGCAACGGCGAGCGGTACCAGTTCCTCCGGTGGGGCCAGACCGCGTTCGACGACTTCAAGGTCGTCCCGCCGGGAACCGGCATCGTGCACCAGGTCAACATCGAATACCTGGCCCGCACCGTCATGACCCGCGAGGTTGACGGAACCCTGCGCGCCTACCCGGACACCTGCGTCGGCACCGACTCCCACACCACCATGGTCAACGGCCTGGGCGTGCTCGGCTGGGGCGTCGGCGGCATCGAGGCCGAGGCGGCCATGCTCGGCCAGCCCGTCTCCATGCTGATCCCGCGCGTCGTCGGCTTCAAGCTGACCGGCTCCATCCCGGCCGGCGCCACCGCCACCGACGTGGTGCTCACCATCACCGAGATGCTGCGCCAGCACGGCGTGGTCGGCAAGTTCGTCGAGTTCTACGGCGAGGGTGTCGCGGCCGTGCCGCTGGCCAACCGCGCCACGATCGGCAACATGAGCCCCGAGTTCGGTTCCACCGCCGCGATGTTCCCGATCGACGACGTCACCCTTGACTACCTGCGCCTCACCGGCCGCTCGGACGAGAACGTCGCCCTGGTCGAGGCCTACGCCAAGGAACAGGGCCTCTGGCACGACCCGTCCCGCGAGATCAAGTTCTCCGAGTACCTCGAGCTGGACCTGTCGACGGTTGTCCCGTCGATCTCCGGCCCGAAGCGCCCTCAGGACCGCATCATCCTCTCCGAGTCCAAGGCCCAGTTCCGCGAGGATCTGCGCAACTACGTCAAGGTCGACCTGGCCGACGGCAGCCTGGACGAAGCGATCGATGAGAGCTTCCCGGCCTCCGACGCGCCGTCGTTCACCGCCAACGCCAGCCACCTCACCGAGGAGGCCCCGCACTCGCACGGACCGAAGGCCAACGGCCGCCCGTCCAAGACCGTGGCGGTCAAGACCGCCGACGGCCGCGAGTTCGAACTGGACCACGGCGCGGTGTCGATCGCCTCGATCACCTCCTGCACCAACACGTCCAACCCGTCCGTGATGCTGGCCGCCGCACTGCTGGCCCGCAACGCCGTCGAAAAGGGCCTTACCGCCAAGCCGTGGGTCAAGACCTCCGTCGCCCCGGGCTCAAAGGTCGTCACCGACTACTACAACAAGTCGGGCCTCACCCCGTACCTGGAGAAGCTCGGCTTCTACATCGTCGGCTACGGCTGCGCGACCTGCATCGGCAACTCCGGCCCGCTGGACGCCGAGATCTCCGAGGCCATTCAGGCCAACGACCTCTCGGTCACCGCCGTGCTCTCCGGTAACCGCAACTTCGAAGGCCGGATCAACCCGGACGTGAAGATGAACTACCTGGCCTCCCCGCCGCTGGTCATCGCCTACGCCCTGGCCGGCACCATGGACTTCGACTTCGAGAGCGACCCGCTGGGCCAGGACGAAGCCGGCAACGACGTCTTCCTCAAGGACATCTGGCCGAACCCGTCCGAGGTCCAGGAGACCATCGACTCCTCGATCGACAAGGGCATGTTCGCCCGCGGTTACGAGGGTGTCTTCGAAGGCGACGAGCGCTGGAAGGCCCTCGACACCCCCGCCGGCGACACCTTCGCCTGGGACCAGGACTCCACCTACGTCCGGAAGCCCCCGTACTTCGAGGGCATGAAGGCCCAGCCGGAGCCGGTTCAGGACATCAGCGGAGCCCGCGTGCTGCTCAAGCTCGGCGACTCGGTGACCACCGACCACATCTCCCCGGCCGGTTCCTTCAAGTCGGACACCCCGGCCGGTAAGTACCTGCTGGAGCACGGCGTGGAGCGCAAGGACTTCAACTCCTACGGTTCGCGCCGTGGCAACCACGAGGTCATGATCCGCGGCACCTTCGCCAACATCCGGATCAAGAACCAGCTGCTCGACGGCGTCGAGGGTGGCTTCACCCGCGACTTCACGCAGGCAGACGGCCCGCAGGCCGCCGTGTACGACGCCGCCCAGAACTACCAGGCCGCGGGCACCCCGCTGGTGGTCCTGGCCGGCAAGGAGTACGGCTCCGGTTCGTCCCGTGACTGGGCCGCCAAGGGCACCGCGCTGCTGGGCGTCAAGGCCGTCATCGCCGAAAGCTACGAGCGCATCCACCGCTCCAACCTGATCGGCATGGGCGTCCTGCCGCTGCAGTACCCGGCCGGCCAGAACGCCGCCAGCCTGGGCCTGACCGGCACCGAGTCCTTCTCCGTCGAGGGCGTCACCGCCCTCAACGAGGGCACCACGCCGAAGACCCTCAAGGTCACCGCCACGGCAGAAGACGACACCACCACGAGCTTCGATGCGGTCCTGCGCATCGATACCCCGGGTGAAGCCGACTACTACCGCAACGGCGGCATCCTGCAGTACGTGCTGCGCCAGATCTCGGCGTAGGGCCCCGTGGTAAACCCGGCAACGCTTTTCCGCCGGGTTTACCACGGGATCGCCGAGATCGTTTCGGCCAGCTAGCACCACCGGCCGAGCCTTCCCGGCGAGGCCACCCGAAGCCCCGGACCGTCACAGACGGGCCGGGGCTTCGGCGTTCCCTGGCCCGGCGGGGAGCGGTACGCGCGGCTGGCGGCCCGGGGTGCGAAACCGGCGGACACGCCGAGGCGTTAGAGTTGTAAGGCATGTCTACTACCCGCAAGGAGGGCCGTTGGGAATCTTGGAGAGCATCCGGAGTCCGCAGGACCTGAACACGTTGTCCCAGGCGCAGCTGGACCAGCTGGCCGCCGAGGTCAGGGAATTTCTGATCGGCAATGTGTCCCAGACGGGCGGTCACCTCGGGCCGAACCTCGGCGTCGTCGAACTCACCATCGCCGTGCACCGCATCTTCGACTCGCCGCGCGACAGCATCGTCTTCGACACCGGACACCAGTCCTACGTGCACAAACTCCTCACCGGACGGCAGGACTTCAGCACCCTCCGCCAGCAGGGCGGCCTCTCCGGCTACCCGGACCGCGGCGAGTCCGAGCACGACATCGTCGAAAGCTCCCACGCCTCCTCCTCGCTGTCCTGGGCGGACGGCATCTCCCGCGCCCGCCGGCTTACCGGCGACGGCGACCGGTACGTGATCGCCGTCGTCGGCGACGGCGCCCTCACCGGCGGCATGGCCTGGGAGGCCCTGAACAACATCGCCGCGGACAAGAAGCGCCGCGTGGTGATCGTCGTCAACGACAACGGCCGGTCCTATGCCCCGACCGTCGGCGGCCTCGCCGACTACCTCGCCTCGCTGCGCCCCACCATCGACTCACTCCGTGCCGCCCCCGCCTACGAGGGTGCCCTGGACTGGTGGAAGAAGCGGCTGCAGAGCGGTGGCCCGGTGGGCCAGTTCACCTACAAGAGCCTCCACGCCATGAAGAAGGGCATCAAGGACTGGTGGGCCCCGCAGGGCATGTTCGAGGACCTCGGCATGAAGTACATCGGCCCCGTGGACGGCCACAACCTCCAGGCGATGGAAAACGCCCTCTCCACGGCCAAGAACTACGCCGGGCCCGTGATCGTGCACGCCATGACCGAGAAAGGCCACGGCTACGCCCCGGCCCGCGCCCATGAGGCGGACCAGTTCCACGCCGTCGGCATCATCGACCCGGAAACCGGCGAACCCACCGAGGCCGGCGGCGCCAAGTCCTGGACCTCCGTCTTCGCCGACGAGATCGCCGACATCGCGGACGAGCGCGAGGACATCGTGGGTATCACCGGCGCCATGCTGATCCCCGTGGGCCTGCACAAGTTCGCCGCGCGGCACCCGGAGCGCGTGTTCGACGTCGGCATCGCCGAACAGCACGCCCTCACCTCCGCCGCGGGCATGGCCTTCGGCGGCCTGCACCCCGTGGTGGCCGTCTACGCCACCTTCCTCAACCGCGCCTTCGACCAGCTGCTGATGGACGTGGCCCTGCACAAGGCCGGCGTCACCGTGGTCCTGGACCGCGCCGGCGTCACCGGGCCCGACGGCGCCAGCCACCACGGGATGTGGGACATGGCGATGGTTCAGATCGTCCCCGGCCTGCACCTGGCCGCCCCGCGCGACGCCACCCGGCTGAAGGAAGAACTCCGGGAGGCCGTCGCCATCGAGGACGCCCCCACCGTGCTGCGCTACTCCAAGGGCAGCGTCGGCGCCGAGGTCGAGGCGCTCGAACGCCTGGCCGACGGCGTGGACGTGCTCGCCCGCCGGCCCGCCGGCTCCACTGACAACGACGTGCTGATCGTCAGCGTCGGCGCCATGTCCGAGCTGGCCCTCGACGTCGCCGGCCGGCTCGGGGCGCAGGGCATCAGCTCCACCGTCATCGACCCGCGCTGGGTGCTGCCCGTGCCCGCCTCGGTGATCGCCCTCGCCTCCCACCACCGCTTGGTCATCTGCATCGAGGACGGCGTCCGGGCCGGCGGCGTCGGCTCCCGGATCCGCCAGGAGATGCGCGCCGCCGGCGTCGACACCGCCCTGAACGAGGTTGGCCTGCCGGTCGAATTCCTGGACCACGGCACCCGCAGCCAGGTACTCGAACGCGTCGGCCTGACCGCCCAGCAGATCACGCACGACGTCGTGGCCCAGGTCCTCGGCACGAAGGTGCCGTTCGCGCGCCCGCTGCCCGGCCAGGAACACCCCAGCACCGGCAGCCTGCCGATCCTCTGACCGAACCACCAAAGGACACACAGCATGAGCGGCATCATCCGCGTCTACAAGCGCGACGAGGAAGGGGTCCTGCACTTCCGGGAGGCCTGGATCGACGAGGAATACTCCGAGTTCGTGATGAACCACGGCGTGGTAGGACACCAGAGCAAGACCGAGGAGACCGAGGTCGCCGACCCGGACGCCGGCGAATCCCTCATGGAGGCCTTCGCCGCCCAATGCGCCGAGGACGGCTACGCCGAGATCCCCGAGGAGGAGCAGTCCTGGGTGGTGGCCCAGTACGCCCTCAAGACCAAGGAGGGCACCAGCCGGGACCGCTACCTCGAGGAGAAGGCCAAGGACGCGCTGATCAGCCACCTGGCCTGGCGCGGCCTGGGCGTGGTGGACCGGTCCGAGTTCTCGGACGCCAAGCTGAACATCTTCTGCCTGACCCCGGACGTGGCCAAAACGGTCAACGCGATCAAGGTCTGCATCCGCGGCGAGGCCCTGGACTTCACCAAACTCAGCATCGGGGCGGCGCCTTATGGCTCCACGGACTATAAACTGAAACACTCCGCCAAGCCGTCCTCCAGCTTCTCGCTGTAGCCGGCGGCACCTGCACGGAGCCGGACCCGGCTCACCTGGAATTGGGGGCAGCGACTGGAAGGACACGCAATGACGCGCAAATCCCCACGACCCGGCAGCACCCCTCTCCCCGCGGGACTGGCCGCTCCGGCCCGCCGCTCCCTGGCGCACGCCGGGGTGGAGACGCTGGAACACCTGGTCCCGCTGGGCCGCCGCCAGCTCGCCGGCATGCCGGGCATCTGCCCGCGCACCCTGGCCCAGCTGCAGGACGCCATGGACGAGCACGGATTGGAACTCCCCGCCGGGTAGGCCGTTATAGGCTGAATTCCATGACTGATTACCGACGCGTAGGAAATTCCGGACTGACCGTCTCCGCCGTAGGCCTCGGCTGCAACAACCTGGGCCGGGCCGGCACCGCCACCGAGACGCAGGAGGGAACAGACGCCGTCGTCCACGCCGCGCTCGACGCCGGCATCACCTTCTTCGACGTCGCCGACGTCTACGGCCGCGAACCGGGCCTGAGCGAAACCATGCTGGGCAAGGCCCTCGCCGGCCGTCGCGACGACGCCGTCATCGGCACCAAGTTCGGCCTCGACATGAACGGCGCCAACGGCAACGACTTCGGCGCCCGCGGCTCCCGCCGGTACATCATCCGCGCCGTGGAGGCCTCCCTGCGCCGGCTCGGCACCGACTGGATCGACCTCTACCAGTTCCACACCCCGGACCCGCACACCCCCATCGAGGAGACCCTCGAAGCGCTCAACGAGCTCGTGACCAGCGGCAAGGTCCGCTACATCGGCCACTCCAACCGCGCCGGCTGGCAGATCGCCGAGGCCGAATACGTGGCCCGCGCCCGCGGCGGCGCCCGCTTCATTTCCAGCCAGAACCACTACAACCTGCTGGACCGCCGTGCCGAACAGGAAGTCACCCCCGCCGCGGAGGCCTACGGCCTGGGCGTCCTGCCCTACTTCCCGCTGGCCAACGGCCTGCTGACCGGCAAGTACGCCAAGGGCCAGGCCCCCGAGGGCTCGCGCCTGAGCCACACCCGCACCAACCTGGTCAACGACGCCGACTGGGACCAGCTGGGCCGGTTCTCCGCCTTCGCCGCGGAACGGGACCTCACCGAGATCCAGGTCGCATTCTCCTGGCTCGCCGCCCAGCCCTCGGTCAGCAGCGTCATCGCCGGCGCCACCCGCCCCGAACAGGTCCGGCAGAACGCCGCGGCCGTCGCCTGGGTCCCTGACGCCGCCGAACGGGCCGAGCTGGACGAGATCTTCCCGCGCACGCCGAAGGTTGCCCTGTTCTGAGCGAGCCCGTCCCCGGCGCCCCGGCCGCCGGTCCCCGCATCCTGATGGACGTCGACACCGGGATCGACGACGCCCTCGCCATCGTCTACCTGCTCTCCCGCCCCGAGGTGGAGGTGCACGCCATCACCTGCACCGCCGGGAACGTGGGTGCCCGGCAGGTGGCGCTGAACACCCTCTCGCTGCTGGAACTCTGCGGCCGCAGCGGGATCGAGGTGGCTACCGGCGCAGAGGTCCCGCTGCAGGTCCCTCTGGTCACCACCGAGGAAACCCACGGGCCGCAGGGGATCGGCTACGCCGAGCTCCCCGCCCCGGCCCGGCCCATCTCGGACCGGCACGCCGTCGACCTCTGGATCGAGGAGGCCCGCGCCCATCCCGGCGAGCTCACCGGCCTGATCACCGGTCCGCTGACCAACTTCGCCCTGGCCCTGCGCCGGGAACCGGAGCTGCCGCGGCTGCTGAAGACCCTCGTGATCATGGGCGGCAGCTTCTACTACCAGGGCAACACGACGCCGACAGCGGAGTGGAACACCCACGTGGACCCGCACGCGGCCAAGGAGGTCTACGCGGCCTATCGTGGCCTGCCCGAGGACAAGCTGCCGATTGTCTGCGCACTGGAAACCACGGAACGGATCGAGATGCGGCCCGAACACCTGCGGCGGCTGGGGGAGGCCGCCGGGCTGCCAGCGCCGGAGCTGGTGCTGCCGGAGCAGCCCGAGGGCCTGCGCAGCACCGCCGCGAATCCGCTGGTGGCCTGCCTTTCGGACGCACTCCGGTTCTACATGGAGTTCCACCGGCTCTACGACCAGGGCTACGTGGCGCACGTGCACGACGCGTTCGCCGCCTGCGCCGCCGCCGGGCGGACCCCATTCAGCACCCGGCTGGCGACGGTCGACGTCGAAACGGACTCGCCGCTGCTGATGGGAACCACGGTGGCGGACTTCCGCGGACTCTGGGGGCTGCCGCCGAACGCCCGGATTGTCTCCGGCAACGACCCCGATGCCTGCTTCGCCGAGCTGGTCGGCTCGGTCGGGGCGCTGGCCCGCACCCTGGGCCCGGAACCGATGCCGAACCCCGGGCCGGATCCCAGCCCGAACCCCGGGCCGGTCACCAGGGTCCGAAAAGGCTAAGATGGTAGCTGCGCCGAGGTGACATCAGGCGGACTTTGCCGACCCCAGCCGAAGGATCCCCATGTCACAGCAGCCCCTGACTCTCCCCGCGACCAGACCCCGCGACGGTGAACCCCGCGGCCGCCGTCGCCTGCTGCTGGAGATCGTCGGCGCCGTGGCCATCGCCGCCACCTACGTCTACTTGGTCCTGACCCAGCCCGTGGAACTGGCCGACGGCCCCACCAGCGCCTCCGCCCTCGTGGCCCTGGGCGGCTTCCTGCTCGGCGCCGTGCTGCTGCTCGTGGCCGTCCTGCCGACCCTGCCCACCTCCACCCTGGTGCTGATGCCGGTGGCGATCGTGCTCAACGTCGTCCTCGGCCAGCTGATCGGCACCACCGGGCTACCGTTCTACATCGACGCGGTGGGTACCGTCCTGGTCGCGGTCCTCGCCGGACCGGCCGCGGGCGCCGCCACCGGCGTCCTGGGCAGCATCATCTGGTCCTTCTTTAACCCCACCGTCCTGCCGTTCGCCGCCGGCGCCGCGCTGATCGGCTTCCTCGCCGGCATGGCCGCCCGCGCCGGGCTGTTCCGCCGCTTCTACCTTGCGCCCGTGGCCGGGTTCGTCACCGGCATCCTCGCCGGCGTCGTCTCCGCGCCCATCGCGGCCTTCGTCTACGGCGGCACCGCCGGCCTGGGCACCGGCGCCCTGGTCAGCGCCTTCCGGGTCATGGGGGACACCCTGCTGGCCGCCATCACCAAGCAGGCCCTGATCTCGGACCCGATGGACAAGGCGATCGTCTTCACCATCGCCGCCCTCCTGGCCTACGCCCTGCCGCGCCGCACCACCTTCCAGTTCCCCTTCGTCCGCCGCTTCCGGGTCCTGGCCGGCAAGGCCCCGGCCGCGCCCGACGCCTAGGGTGCGGCTGCACCCGCTCACCGCGCTCACGGCGGCGGCCTGCACCGCCGTCGTGACGACGGCGGCCGGCAGTTGGCCGCTGTCCCTGGCGGTCGCCGCCGGTGCGGCGCTGCTGGCCGCGGGGGCCGGCGTGGCCGGACGGGTGCTCGGCTCGGCGGCGGTGATCCTCGCCCCGCTCCTGCTCTCCCTGCTGGTGCTGCACGGGCTCTTCTTTCCCGAGGGACGCACAGTCCTGGCCGAGTGGGGACCGGCCCGGGTCACCACCGAAGGTCTTGCCTTCGCCCTCGAGCTGGCCACCCGCACCACCGCCTCGGTGCTGGTGCTGCTGCTGTTTTCCTTCACCGTCAGCGTGCCCGACCTGCTGGCCGCCCTCGCCGCCCGGCGGATCCCGCCACAGTTCAGCTTCGTGCTCGCCTCCGCCCTGACGCTGGCGCCCGGGATGGCCGCCCGGTTGGAACGCATCCGGCAGGCCCAGGAAGCCCGCGGCCTGGTGGTCTCCGGCGGCTTCCTCTCCCGGCTGGTTGCCGCCCGGCTGCAGGCTGTCCCGCTGGTCCTGGCCCTCGTGGACGACGCCGGCCTCCGTGCCCAGGCCCTGGACGCGCGCGGCTTCGGCAACCCGGGCCCGCGGACCAGCTACCGGGAACTCGAGGACCCGGTCGGGCAGCGGGTGTTCCGCGCCTGTGCCCTGCTGATCGCGGCCGCGGCCGTTGCGGTCCGGCTTGCCGGCGGCTGGTTGGCTATTGGCTTGCTGGGGGCTGGAGCATGAGCCTCCTTGCCGCCGAGATCCGTGGCTTCAGCTATCACGGCGACAACGCTCCGGCGCTGCGCGACGTCGACCTCACCCTGCGGCCGGGCACCCTCACCGCCGTCCTCGGCGGCTCCGGCAGCGGCAAGACCACCCTCGGCAAGATCCTAGCCGGCTGGCTCCGCGCCGGCTCCGCGGGCACCCTCCGCGGCGGCCTGGCGCTCGGCGGGGAACGCCTGGAATTCACCGGCGAGGACGGCGACCCCCGGATCGACCCCGCCGCCTGGTCCGTCCGGGTGGGCTACGTGCCGCAGGACGCCGCGACCATGCTCTCCACCGTCCGCCACACCGTGGCGGAGGAACTTGCCTTCGGCCTGGAGAACCGCGGTGTGCCCCGCCCCGAGATGCTCCGGCGGGTGGCCCTCACGGCCGAACGGACCGGACTCGGCGGCCTGCTGGAACGGAACCCGGAACGGCTCTCCGGCGGCGAACTGCGACGCCTGGCCGTCGCCTGCGCCGTGATCGGCGAGCCCGAGGTGCTGATCCTGGACGAACCGCTCGCCTCGCTGGACCCGGCCGGGGCCCAGGGCATCGCGCGCCTGGTGGGCGACCTCCGGGCGGCCGGGACCGCCGTCGTCGTGCTCGGACAGGCCGCCGACGGGCTCGCCCGCAGCGCCGCCCACTGGCTGGTCCTGGCGGATGGAACGGCCGTGGCGGCCGGGGAGCCCTACGACATCCCGGGGCAGGTGCTCCGGGACGCCGGGGTCCTGGCGGGCGACGCGGCCGGGGGAGTCCGGCACCCGGCGCCGGTCGACCCTGCCGCCGCCCCCGTCCTGGAGTTGCGGGACGTCGGCTTCGGCTACGCGCCCGGCGGCACCGGCCCGGCGCGTTCGAGGCGCCTGCTGTCCCGGCTCCGGGCCACCCCGCCCCGGCTCGGCAGTGAGCAGGCGGACGATGCCGGCACCCCTCCGCTGCTGCGCGGGCTCGACCTCGCGGTCGTGCCCGGCGAGATCGTCGCCGTGACCGGCCCCAACGGCGCCGGGAAGTCCACCCTGCTGCGGCTGGCCAACGGGCTCCTGCGGCCGCGACAGGGTGAGGTCAGGGTCCTCGGCGATCCCATCGCCGGGGTCCCGGCCGGCCGGGTGGCGGACTCGGTGGGCCTGCTCTTCCAGCAGCCCCGGGACCAGCTGTTCGAACGGACCGTGCTGCGCGAGGTTGGCTTCGGCCTGCGCCGGCTGGCCGGCCCGGACGGAGACCCCACGGCGCGCGCCATGGACGCCCTCACCGCCGTCGGCCTGGCCGGCGCCGCCGCCGCGCACCCCGCCGAGCTGCCCTCGTCCCGGCAGCGGCTCCTGGCCCTGGCCACCGTGATTGCCCGCCGCCCGGCCCTGCTGGCGCTCGACGAACCCACCGTCGGCCTCGACCGGCACGGCCTGGACCGGCTGCATGCCGCCGTCACGGACGCGGCCGCACGCGGCACGGGAGTCCTGCTGGTCACGCACGACGCCGCCTACGCACGGGCGGTCGCACACCGGGTCCTGGAACTCGACGGCGGGAGGCTCCGGGAGACGTGGCGGCGGCCCGCGCCCTGATCGCTGGCGATCTCCAACCCTTTTCCCGGTATTCCCCCAGCCACGGCCGATACCGTCCAGCCATGACCTCAAAAACCCTTGTCATCAACTCTGCCCTGGGCGCCCTGATTCTGGCGCTCGGAGCGGGCACCTACCTCTCCGTCACGGCCGCAGGGTCCACCACCCCGGCCGCCTCGGTGCGGACGGTTGCGGTGACCAAGGCCGGCATCTCCTCGGTGGCCACCGCCTCGGGCAACGTCACCTCCGCCACCACCACCGTGGTCAACGCCCAGAACTGCACCGGCGCCATCATCTCCGTCAGCGCCGCCGCCGGCCAACAGGTCGCCGCGGGCCAGCAGTTGCTGACCATCGATCCCACCAACGCCCAGAACGCGCTCAAGACCGCCGAGGCCCAGCTCGCCTCCGTCACCGCGCAGGCCAACCAGCAGGAGGTCAGTGCCGCCGGGCAGGTGTCCTCGGCGAACCAGAGCCTCGTCAACGCCCAGCAGTCCGCCAACCTGGACGCCGCCCAGCAGGCCGCGGCCGTGGCGGCGGCGCAGAAGGCCGTGGACGCGGACAACGCCGCCGTCACCGCGGCCCAGACGCAGCCGGTGCCCAACCCCAAACCGGCCAACTGGACGGACCCCGTCGTCGCGGCCCAGAACCAGCTCGCCAAGGATCAGCAGGCGCTCACCAACGCGCAGAACCAGTCCTCCTCCACCCAGCTCAAGGACAAGCAGCAGCTCGCCACCGCCTCCACCGCGCTGGGTAACGCCCAGAACTCCGCGGCCTCCGCCGGCGGTACCAACATCACAAGTGCCCAGGTGGCTGTGGAGACCGCGCAGGCCAACCTGGCCTCCTGCAACGTCAACGCCCCGGCTGCCGGCACGGTCACCGCCGTCAACGCGACGGTGGGCGCCCTCGCCGGGTCCTCCGGCGGCTCGGGCTCCGCGGCGGCGGGGTCCACCGGAAGCGGCGCAAGCAGCGGCGGGACGTCGGGCGGGTCCGCCGCCTCCGCCGGCAGCAGCACCACCGCGGCCAGCGGCGGCTCCTCCGCGGGCTTGGTCACCATCAGCGACACCACGCACCTCCAGGTGGTGGCCGGGTTCTCCGAGTCGGACATCGCCGCCATGAAGCCGGAGCAGACCGCCCAGTTCGTCTTCCCGGCCCTGAACGCCCAAGGCAACGCCCAGCCGGCCACCGCCGCACCGGTGACCGGCAAGGTGGTCTCCATCGCGCAGACCTCCAGCACCACCAACGGCGTCGTAACCTACCCGGTGACCGTGTCCATCGCCAACCCGCCCGCGGGCCTGCGCCTGGGCCAGAGCGCCAACATCACCGTCACCACCGCCGTCGCGGACAACGCGCTCCTGGTCCCGAGCCTCGCGGTGACCACCAGCGGCGACCGGCAGACCGTTAACGTCACCCGGAACGGCGTCACCACCCCCACCAAGGTCACCACCGGAATCACCGCCAACGGCAGGACCCAGATCCTGACCGGGCTCTCCGAGGGCGACCAGATCGAGCTGCCCGCCATCTCCAATACCCTGGACAGCGGCACCGGGACCACCCAGCAGGGCGGCGCCGGCTTTGGCGGGGCCGGGTTCGGCGGCGGCACCCGCGGCGGCGGCAGCCGGAACGGCGGCCAGTAGGCCATGGCGGCGGTCATCGAGCTGACCAACGTCAGCAAGGTCTATGGCAGGGGAGAGGCCGAGGTCCGGGCCCTGGACGGCGTCAGCATCGGAATCGAGCGCGGTGACTTCGTGGCCATCATCGGCGCCTCCGGGTCCGGCAAATCCACCATGATGAACATCATCGGCTGCCTGGACGCCCCCACCTCGGGCGGCTACTTCCTCGACGGCATCCGCACCGCTGACCTGGACGAGTACCAGCAGGCGCAGATCCGCAACCGCAAGATCGGTTTCGTCTTCCAGAACTTCAACCTCATCTCCCGCACCAAAGCCGCGGACAACGTGGCCATGCCGCTCGCCTACGCGGGCGTCGGCCGGCAGGAACGGCACACCCGGGCGCTGGCGATGCTCGACGCCGTCGGCCTCGCCAGCCGCGCCGACCACAAACCCTCCCAGCTTTCCGGCGGCCAGCAGCAGCGCGTGGCGATCGCCCGGGCGCTGGTCACCAACCCCGTGCTGCTCCTCGCCGACGAACCCACCGGCGCCCTCGATTCCCGGTCCTCCGACGAGATCCTGGACCTGTTCGAACGGCTGCACGCGGCCGGCCGCACCATCGTCATGATCACCCACGAGATGGACGTGGCGGAGCGCGCCGGCCGCGTGGTCCGGATGCAGGACGGGCGGATCATTTCCGACGTCCGGCAGCGTCCGCTCCGCGTCCCCGCCCTGGCGGCGGCGCAGTGAGCCTCCTGGAGTCCGCGCGCTTCGCCCTGGCCGGCGTCGCGGCCAACAAGCTGCGCTCGGTGCTCACCACGCTGGGCATCCTCATCGGCATCGCCGCGGTGATCGTCCTGCTCGCCGTCGGCGCCGGCACCAGCAACGCCATCAAGGCGCAGATCGGCAAACTCGGCACCAACGTGCTGACCGTCAGCCGCTCCACGTCGGTGGGCGGACGGGCCGGGGCCGGCACCGCGGTCAGCGGCACCCGGACCAGGAGCACCAACCTCACCCTGGACGACGAGAAGGCGCTGACGGACCCGGTGCTGGCGCCCGACGTCGCCCGCACCGCGCCGATCGTGCAGGCACAGGGGGTGACCGGGACGTACAACAACGCCACGCACTCTGTGGCGAGCTTCCTCGGCACCACGGCGCCCTACTTCACCATCAGCAACAGCACGGTGGCCGCCGGCAGCCTCTTCACCGACGCGGACCAGCAGGGGGCCGCTCCGGTCGCGGTGATCGGCGCCACGGTGGCCTCGGACCTCTTCGGCGCCTCCACCGCCTCCGCCGTCGGCCAGACCATCCAGCTCAACGGGCAGAACTTCACCGTGTCCGGGGTGCTCACCGCCAAGGGCTCCTCCGGCCTGAACGATCCCGATGACATCGTGGTGGTCCCGCTCTCGACGGCGCAGAGCAAGTTCACCGGCTACGCGCCGACGCTTGCCTCGATCACGGTCCAGGCGGCGTCCGCGGATGTGATGAACCAGGCGCAGAACGAACTGCAGATGATCCTGGACGCCCGGCACGGCGTGGATGCGACCAACCGCGATTACCAGATCCGGAACCAGGCACAGATCCTTACCACCGCCACCAACACCACCCAGACCCTGACCATCCTGCTGGGCGCCGTGGCGGCGATCAGCCTGCTGGTGGGCGGCATCGGCGTCATGAACATCATGCTGGTCACCGTCACCGAACGGACGCGGGAGATCGGCATCCGCAAGGCGATCGGCGCCTCCCGCGGCAGCATCGTCGCCCAGTTCCTGATCGAGTCGCTGATCATCTCCGTGATCGGCGGTGTGGCCGGGATCGTGATCGGGTTCGCCGGCAGCGCCTTCCCGGTGCTCGGTGTGCAGCCCGAGGTCCAGCCATGGACGGTGTGGCTCTCGCTGGCCGTCTCCGCCGTGATCGGCCTGGTCTTTGGTGTCTATCCCGCCAACAAGGCCGCGAAGCTGCGGCCCATCGACGCCCTCCGCTACGAATAGGACAGCCATGAAGAACGTATTTGCCGGCGCCGAGGGCGCACGCCGCCGCCGCGGGACCGTTGGGGAGAACGACGGCGGGGCCGACCTTGGGGGCACGGCCGCCGAAGCGGCCGGCACCCAGGCGCTGCCGGTGACTGCGGAGACCGGGTCCTGGGGAGGTCCGCACCCGGCCACGGACGCGCTGCCCGCCGAAGCTCCTGCCACTGCCGCGCCGGCTACTTCCGCGCCGGCTACCGGGACCGAGGCGCTTCCGGCGGTTTCCCCGGACCTCACGGACGCCGCGGATGAGCCGTTCGTCCCGCGCAGCCGCTACGTCATGGGCCGGTCCACCAAGATCCTCGTCTGCGTCGCCCTCGTGGCCGGCGGCATGTTCGCGGGCTCGGCCGTGCAGAAACAGATCGACGCCGGCAACCGCTCCCAGCGGGCCACCTTCGGAACCTTCCAGAACGGCGGCAACGCCGGATCCCAGAACGGCGGAGGCGCCGGTAGCACGACGCCGGGCCAGGGCCGCCGCGGCGGACAGACGGGCACCGGCGGGACCACCGGCACCGCCGGCGGCAGTGGAACCGGCGCGGGCGGGCAGTCGTCGGCGCCGGCCCAGGGCGGGAGCAAGTAGGGCGGTCCCGGTGGTGCCGAACGTTCCGGCGCACCGTACGGGCTTCCGCGGTGCGGTCCGCCCCTCCCGGTAGAGTGCGGGGCAGTTTCCTATCCCTCTCCCGTCCCGAGGAGAGGCGCATCAATCAACCGGAGGTCCGCCGCCCATGAATCCTGTCCGCGCCGAGATCGGCGCCGTCTTCGTCCCCGTCAGCGACATCGCGGCCGCGAGGGACTGGTACTGCGGCCTCTTGGGCGTACCGGCGGACGGTGAGATTCTCTTCGGCCACCTCTACCTGCTGCCGATGACCGGCGCCGGGCTGGTCCTGGACAGCAAAATCTTCTCCCCGGACGCGGTGTTCCGGGCGCCGGCCTTCCACCTGAACACCGGCGACATCGACGCCGCCCACCGCCACCTGACCGGCCTCGGCGGGGAAGTCATGGACATCACGGACGGCCGGTGGTTCACCTTCCGCGACCCGGACGGCAACCTGCTCATGGTGTGCGAGTGCTAGGCCGCCAGCTGCTGCAACGGTAGGGTCCGAAGGCAAAGCGCCGCCGCTCCCTGCCCGGAAAGGCAGGGAACGGCGGCGTTTGGTTGCCGGGTGATCCGGCAGCCTACGCGGCCGGCTCCGAGGCCACGCCCGCGGGCAGGAACTTCTTCCCGTTGACCCGCTCCGAGGCGCCCACCCGGTCCAGATAGGGGGTGATGCCGCCCAGGAACATCGGCCAGCCGGCACCCAGGATCATGCAGAGGTCGATGTCCTCCGGCCCGGCCACGACGCCCTCGGAGAGCATCAGCCCGATCTCCTCGGCCAAGGCGTCCTGCACCCGGCGCAGCACGTCCTCGCCGGTCGAGGGCGAGTCGCCGAAGCTCATCAGCGCCAGCGTTTCCTCGGGGATGCGGGGGGAGCCGGCCTTCACGGAGGCGGGGTCCCAGACGGAGGTCACGCCGTTGTCGATCAGGGCCTGCAGGTTCTTCGAGACCGGGAAGCGGTCGCCGAAGGCCGCGTGCAGGGATTCCTGGACGTGCTGCGCGACCGGCAGTCCCACCATGGCGCCGAGGACGAACGGCGTCATCGGCAGGCCCATCGGGCGCAGGGCGTTGTCCGCGACATCGGCCGGGGTGCCCTCGTCGAACGCGGCCGTGACCTCGCCCATGAGCCGCAGCAGGATCCGGTTGACCACGAACGCCGCGGCGTCCTTGACGAGGACGGCGGACTTCTTGAGTCCCTTGGCGAGGACGAACGCGGTGGCCAGGACGGCGTCGTCGGTCTTCGGCGCCCGGACGATCTCCAGCAGCGGCATCACGGCCACCGGGTTGAAGAAGTGGAAGCCCACCAGGCGTTCCGGGTGCTCCAGGTCCTCCGCCATGGCGGTGACCGAGAGCGAGGAGGTGTTGGTGGCCAGGATGCACTCGGGCGAGACGATCGCCTCGACCTCCTTGAACACCTGCTTCTTGACGTTGAGTTCTTCGAAGACAGCCTCGATCACGAAGTCGGCGTCGGCGAAGGCTTCCTTGGACACCGAACCGCTGACCAGTGCCTTGGTGCGGTTCGCGGCGTCGGGGCTGATCCGTTTCTTCGCCAGCAGCTTGTCCACCTCGCCGTGGACGTAGGTGACGCCCTTGTCCACGCGGGCCTGGTCGATGTCCGTCATCACTACGGGGACCTTGAGCTGGCGGGCGAACAGCAGCGCCAGCTGGCCGGCCATCAGGCCCGCGCCGACGACGCCGACCTTGGTCACCGGCCGGGCAAGCTTGCGGTCCGGGGCGCCTGCGGGCCGCTTGGCCCGGCGCTGCACCAGGTCCAGGAAGGCGTACACGGTGGAGCGGAACTCGTCTGTCTGCATCAGGTCGGCGAGGGTCTCGCACTCCAGCTCGGCCGACTCGGCCTGGGTCATGGTGCGGTTGGCCTCGAGGACGTCCAGGACCTTGGCCGGGGCGGGGGAGGCGTTGGAGGTCTTGGCCTCCACGAACGCCCGCCCCGCGGCGACCGCGCCGGCCCAGCGCTCGGCGACCGCGGGATCCGCGGGGTCGACGGCGGAGGCGCGTGCCGGGGTTTCGACGCCGGCGATCACCTTCGCGGCCCAGGCCACGGACTGCTCCACGAAGTCGGCCGGTTCGAAGATCGCGTCCGCGACGCCGAGGTCGAAGGCCTGCGGGCCGGTCAGGGTGCGGTTGTTGCTCAGCGGGTTCTCGATCATCACCTTGACGGCGTTCTCCGGCCCGATCAGCCGCGGCAGGATGTACACGCCGCCCCAGCCCGGAACCAGGCCGATGAACGCCTCCGGCAGCGCCAGGGCGCCCGCGCCGGTGGACACCGTGCGGTAGGTGGACTGCAGCGCGATCTCCAGCCCGCCGCCCAGGGCCAGGCCGTTGATGAACGCGAAGCTCGGCACGCCCAGGTTCGCCAGGGTGGAGTAGACCTCGTGGCCCAGCTGGGCCATCCAGAGGCCCTGCTCGCGGCCGCTGACCGATTTGACCGTGGACAGGTCCGCGCCGGCGACCAGGAAGTACGGCTTGCCGGTGACGCCGACGCCGACGATCTCGCCGCGGGCGGCCCGCTCGCGCAGGCCTTCGAGGACGGTGCCCAGCTCCACCAGGGTGTTCGGGCCCAGGGTGGTGGGCTTGGAGTGGTCCAGGCCGTTGTCCAGGGTGACCAGCGCGAACGTGCCCGGGCTGGTGCCGTTCACGGCTGGAAGCTCGATGTCCTGGACGTAGGAGTGGGTCACCGTCTCGTTCGGAAACAGGGTGGCTAGTTTCTGGAAATCGGCGGCGCTCATACTGCTGCTCCCGTCTCGGTGGCGGTGTCGCCCGTGGTGGTGGTCTCGGTGCCGTAGTCGGCGTGGTGCGGGTTCTCCCAGATGACGGTGGCGCCCATGCCGAGGCCGATGCACATGGTGGTCATGCCGTAGCGGACGAACGGGTCCTCTTCGAACTGTCGGGCCAGCTGGTTCATCAGGCGCACGCCCGAGGAGGCCAGCGGGTGGCCGACGGCGATCGCGCCGCCGTATCGGTTGACCCGGGGGTCGTCGTCGGCGATCCCGAAGTGGTCCAGGAAGCTGAGCACCTGCACGGCGAAGGCCTCGTTGATCTCGAACAGGCCGATGTCCTCGATGCCGAGGCCGGCGTTCTTCAGCGCCTTTTCGGTGGCCGGGACCGGGCCGATGCCCATGACCTCGGGTTCGACGCCGGCAAAGGCGTAGCTGACCAGGCGCATCTTGACCGGCAGGCCCAGTTCCTCGGCGGCGTCGGCGGAGGCCAGCAGTGCGGCGGTGGCGCCGTCATTGAGGCCGGCGGCATTGCCGGCGGTGACCCGGCCGTGCGCGCGGAACGGCGTGCGCAGCCCGGCGAGGTCCTCGACCGTTGTGCCGGGGCGGGGAGGCTCGTCCACGGAGTTCACGGTCCAGCCCTGGCCCGGCTTCATGGTGGCCACGGGGACCAGGTCCGGCTGGATCTGCTCCTTGGCGTAGGCCGCCGCGAGCTTGTCCTGGGAGGCGACGGCGTAGGCGTCGGTGCGCTCCTTGGTGATGGCGGGGAACCGGTCGTGCAGGTTCTCGGCCGTGTTGCCCATGTTCAGGGCGGCGGGGTCCACGATCCGCTCGGACATGAACCGCGGGTTCGGGTCCGCGCCGGCGCCCATCGGGTGGTTGCCCATGTGCTCGACGCCGCCGGCGATGACGACGTCATAGGCGCCGAAGCCGATGCCGCTGGCCGTGGTGGTCACGGCGGTCATGGCGCCCGCGCACATGCGGTCGATGGCGAAGCCGGGAACGGTGCGGGGCAGGCCGGCAAGCAGGGCCGCGGTGCGGCCGATCGTCAGGCCCTGGTCACCGGTCTGCGTGGTCGCGGCGATGGCAACCTCGTCGATCCGCCCGGCCGGGAGGGAGGGGTTGCGGCGCATCAGCTCGCGGATGCACTTGACCACCAGGTCATCGGCGCGGGTCCCGGCGTAGATGCCTTTCTCGCCGGCGCGGCCGAACGGGGTGCGCACGCCGTCGACGAAGACGACGTCGCGCACGGCGCGGTGGGCGGAGCGGGGGGTGCCGCTGCTGCGGGCTCCGCTGGGGCTGTCTTGGCTCACGTGTAACTCCTCATTGAGACAGGGGTGCCGGGCCCGTCCCCGCGGCCGGTGACGGCTGGTGCGCAGGACGGCCCTGGCGGCATCGCTAGCAATGTTACTCGTGAGTAACATCACAAGCAAGGAGCCTGTTCAACGATGTCGGAGCGTTCAATGACGTCGGAGTGTCTCCATACCGTCAGACGGCGGGCGGCGTGACCGGCTTGGGTTCCTTGGGCGGCAGCGGCTGCGGGTTGAGGAACGAGTCCGCGATCAGCCCGGCGGTGAGCTCGATCTGCCACTGGCGGGCGCCGAGGTTCTGCAACTCCTCGGCGATGCCCTCCTCGCTGACCTCGGCCGGCGGGCGCCAGGCCACGCGGCGCAGGAAGTCGGGGGTGAGCAGGTTCTCCACCGGCAGGTTCAGTTCCTCGGCCAGCGCCTGGAGCCGGGGACGTGCGGTGGCCAGGCGTGCCGCGGCCTCGGGGTCACGATCGGCCCAGACGCGCGGCGGCGGGGGAGCGTTGGTGGGCAGGTGCAGCGGAGGCAGGTCCTCAAGGTTGCGGGCGGTGCTGATGCAGCGGAGCCAGCGCGGGGCCTCGCGCTGGGCGGCACGGCCGTGGAAGCCCTTGGTGCCCAGCAGCTGCGGGACCGTGGTGGGCATCGCCTTGGCCGCGGCCACCAGGGAGGAATCGGGGATCAGCCGGCCGGGGGCGACGTCGCGCTTCTGGGCCAGGGAGTCACGTTCGAGCCAGAGTTCGCGGACCGCTGCGAGTTGCCGGCGGTCGCGGATCTGGTGCAGGCCGGAGGTCTTGCGCCACGGGTCCACCCGCGGCGGCGCCTGTCCGGCCTCAAGGATCGCGGTGAACTCCTGCTCGGCGTACTCCAGCTTGCCGTCCGCGGTCAGCAGTTCGATCAGTTCCTCACGGAGCTCGGTGAGGACCTCGACGTCGAGGGCGGCGTAGCGCAGCCAGGGCTCGGGCAGCGGCCGGGTGGACCAGTCTGCGGCGGAGTGTTCCTTCGCCAGGCCGAAGCCCAGGAGCTGTTCGATCACGGCGGCCAGGCCCACCCGGGGAAGTCCGGCCAGCCGGGCGGCGAGTTCGGTGTCGAAGAGTTTGTCCGGCCACATGCCCAGCTCGGAGAGGCAGGGGAGGTCCTGGCTTGCCGCGTGCAGGATCCATTCCACGCCGCGGAGCGCGTCGTTGATGATGGTCAGGTCGCGGAAGGGTTCCGGGTCGATCAGCCAGGTTCCGGCCCCCTCGCGGCGGATCTGGACCAGGAAGGCCCGCTGGCCGTAGCGGAAGCCGGAGGCCCGTTCGGCGTCGACGCCGGCGGGGCCGTGGCCGGCGGCGAGGGCCGCTGCGCACCGTTCCAGGCCGGCCTGCGTTTCGATCACGAGGGGGACGCCGTCGCGCGGGGCGTCCAGGTCGATGACCGCGGGAACCAGGCTGTCGAAGCCCTCGACGGTGATGTGCTCGGCTCCTCCGGGCTCCGGCGTGCCGCCCGCTGTGGCGGCGGCGGTGGGGGCGGCGGCTGGTGCGTCAGCCGTGTCTGCGGGGCTGGAGTCCGGTATCTGAGCGGTCATGGTAACTCCAGTTTACCGATAACCCCGCTGAGCAGGCCGAAAGCCGCTTGACGGGACACCGCGGCAGGGTCCGGCAAGGGGCGTAAACGGTGCTCCCAGGGGCGCCGGAGGGGTGCTCAGGCGAGCCGGGGGCGCCGGCGCGGGAGCACGGCCACGCCCTCGGGAAGCGGCGGCAGTCCGGCGAAGGTGCAGACCATGTCGGCCCAGGCCTCCAGGTGGGCGCCGATGTCCCGTCCCTCCGGGGTCCAGGAGGCCCGCAGCTCGATGTCGATGGTGCCGGGACGGTCCGCCAGCGTGCCGAAGCTTTCCGAGAGGACGCGGGTGGCGGTCCCGCCGGCGGAGCGGTACGGGGCCCGGTGGTTTTCCAGCGCCTCGACCAACCACGTCCAGGCCACGGAGCCGAGCATTTCGTCGTTGCCCATGTCGGGTTCGAGCTGGGCGCGGATGTAGGTGACGATCCGGAATTCGCCGTCCCAGACCTCGGAACCGTCCGGGTCGTGCAGGAGGATGAAGCGCCCGGTGGCGAGTTCGACGTCGTCGCTCCCGGCGGCCGGTGGCAGCGCCGCAGCCGCGGGGCCGTGGACCGGTGCCCCGTCGCCGGGTCCCACTACCTCGGCGCCGAGGGCGACGGCGAAGGGGGCCAGCCGGGCGGGGGCGGGGATCTCGTCGAGACGCAATTCGCTGCGGCAGCGGGCTTCGCGGAGGGTGCCCAGGGCGAAGAGGAAATCCGCCGGCGCCTGGTCGAGTGCAGTCACAGGGACAGGGTAAGCACGGGGTCCGCCCCGGCCGGGCAGGCTCGCCGCCGGGCCGGAGCGGAGGGACGCCTAGTGGTCCGCGAGTTCGTGCCGGATGGCGGCGACAAAGGCATCGACGTCGTCCTCGGTCGTGTCGAAGGAGCACATCCAGCGCACCTCGCGCCGCGCTTCGTCCCAGTCGTAGAACCGGAACGAGGCGCGGAGCCGGTCCGCCACGCCGGGAGGCAGGATGGCGAAGACGCCGTTGGACTCGGTCTTCTGGCTCAGCTCGACACCGGGGACGGACTCGACGCCGGCGCGCAGCCGGGCCGCCATGGCGTTGGCGTGCGAGGCGGATCGCAGCCACAGGTCGCCCTCCAGCAGGGCAATGAACTGCGCGGACATGAACCGCATCTTGGAGGCGAGCTGCATGTTCATCTTGCGCAGGTAGATCAGGCCGTGGGCGGCCTCGGGGTTGAGGGCCACCACCACCTCGCCGAACAGCAGGCCGTTCTTGGTGCCGCCGAAGGAGAGGATGTCGACGCCGGCGTCGCGGGTGAAGGCGCGCAGCGGCACGCCCAGGTGGGCGGCGGCGTTGGCCAGCCGGGCGCCGTCCATGTGCAGTTTCATGCCCTTGGCGTGCACGTGCTCGGCGATGGCCCGGACTTCCTCCGGGGTGTAGCAGGTGCCCAGTTCGGTGGTCTGGGTGATGGAGACGGCCAGCGGCTGGGCGCGGTGCTCATCGCCCCAGCCCCAGGCCTCCTGGTCGATCAACGCAGGGGTCAGTTTGCCGTCCGGCGTCGGGACCTGCAGCAGCTTGATGCCGCCGATCCGCTCCGGGGCGCCGTTCTCGTCCATGTTGATGTGGGCGGTGGAAGCGCAGATGACCGCACCCCAGCGGGGCAGCAGCGACTGCAGGGAGAGCACGTTCGCGCCGGTGCCGTTGAAGACCGGGAAGCACTCGATGCCGGTGCCGAAGTGTTCCTCCATCAGCTGCTGGAGGCGGGCGGTGTAGTCGTCCTCGCCGTAGGAGACCTGGTGGCCCTCGTTGGCGGCGGCCAGGGCGGCCAGCACCTCGGGGTGCACGCCGGAGTAGTTGTCGGAGGCGAAGCCGCGGACCGCGGGGTTGTGCAGCCGGGCGATCGTGGGTGCTTGTTCGGGGGTGTGGACCGCGCTGGTCATCGTTTCGTTCACGCTTTCAGTGTAGGCAGGTGCCGGTTCAGCGGCTAAGCGGCAGGCGCCGGCCGTTGAGTTCCCCGGCAGGGGTGTCGAAGAGCCGGACGACGGCGGCGCCCAGGTCGGCGACGTCCGTGTAGCCCGGGAATTTCCGCTCCGGCGCCGCGGCGCGCATGTCGTCGTCAACCAGCGACTTGACCACGAAGACCGCCGCGGCGCTGTGCTGTTCCACCGGGTGTTCCTTGTGGCCGGACTGGTCCCGCCGGAAGCCGTCGGCCACGGCCAGGGTCCAGGCCTCGGCGGCGGCCTTGGCCGCGGCGTAGCTGGCCGCGCCCGCGGTCGGGGCGGCCGCGGTGGTGGACGAGACCATCGCCAGCCGGCCGGTGCCGGAGGCGGCGAGGTCGTCGTAGAAGGCGCGGCTGACGTTGCGGAGCGTGGTCACGGCGTTCCGTTCCAGGAAGTCCCAGTCCTCATCCGGCTGGTCCGCGATGCCCTTGGCGCCGCGCCAGCCGCCCACCAGGTGGATGACGCCGTCGAGCCGGACGCCCCGCCCGGCGAGGTCCTCGCGCAGGGCGGCGACGGCGGCCGGGTCGGCCAGGTCGCAGGTCAGCGGAACTACGCCCTCCCCGGCGGCGGCCGCGGCGGCCGTGATCCGGGCGGCGTCGGAGCCGACGGTGAAGACCGCGTGCCCGGCGCCGCGGAGGGCGCGGGCGACGGCGATGCCGGAGGCGCCGCTGCCGCCCGCGACCAGGACGTTCAGCACGTCAGCGCTCATGCGGCGGTTTCGGAGGTGCCGGTGATGCCCGCGGTGGACTCGATGACGGTGCGCATCTTCTTCTCCAGCGCCTCGTAGAACATCGAGAGCGGGAACTCATCGTCCAGGACCTGGTCGGTCAGGCCGCGCGGCGGGCCGTCCAGGGGGAGCGCCTCCGGGCCTTTCGCCCAGACCGAGGCCGGGTTGGGCGTGACGGTCGAGGAGATGAGCTCATATGCGGCCAGCCAGTGGGCGGTCTTGGGACGGTCGATGGAGCGCCAGTAGAGTTCCTCGATCCGGGCGCCGAGTTCGACGACGACGTCGGCGGCCTCGTCCCAGTCGATGCTGAGCTTGCTGTCGGTCCAGTGCAGGACACGGTGCTGGTGCATCCAGGCGAAGAGCAGCTGGCCGCCGAGGCCGTCGTAGTTGCGGACCCGGCTGCCGGTGATGGCGAAGCGGAAGATGCGGTCGAAGATCACGGCGTACTGCACCAGCTTGGCGTGCCGGCGGGCCTCCGGATCGGCGTCCTCGTCCTTTTCGATCTTCACGGATTCGCGGAAGGCGGTCAGGTCGCAGCGGAGTTCCTCCAGGGAGTAGAGGAAGAAGGGCATGCGCTGCTTGATCATGAACGGGTCGAAGGGCAGGTCGCCGCGCATGTGGGTGCGGTCGTGGATCAGGTCCCACATCACGAAGGTTTCCTGGGTCAGCTCCTGGTCCTCGAGCAGGGCCGCGGCGTCGGCCGGCAGCTCCAAAGAGGTGATCTCCGCGGCGGCGCGCAGCACCCGGCGGAAGCGGGCGGCCTCACGGTCGGCGAAGATGGCGCCCCAGGTGAAGGTGGGGGTCTCGCGGACGGCGACGGTTTCCGGGAAGAGCACCGCGGAGTTGGTGTCGTAGCCGGGGGTGAAGTCGAGGAAGCGGATCGGCACGAAGAGCTTGTTGGAGTACTCGCCCGCCTCGAGGCCGTCGATGAATTCCGGCCAGATGACCTCGGTCAGGACGGCTTCGACCAGCCGGTTGGTGCTGCCGTTCTGGGTGTACATCGGGAAGACCACCAGGTGCTGGAGTCCGTTGACCCGGTGCTGCTGCGGCTGGAAGGCCTGCAGCGAGTCCAGGAAGTCCGGGACGCCGAACCCGCCGTCGGCCCAGCGGCGGAAATCCGTGACGAGCAGGTCCAGGTAGGCGGCGTCGTGCGGGAAGGCCGGGGCCAGTGCGGCGACGGCGTCCGTGATGGTGGCGACGTGGTCCGCGGCGGCGGCGTGGTCCGCGGCCTCGGGGACCGAACCGTCCTTGATCTGCAGGGCCTGGAGGGCGGTGGCGGCGGACTTCAGGCGCTGCCAGTCCGGGGACTCGGCGGTGATCGGGGCGGAAACGGTGAGGGCGGTAGCGGTCACGTCGGCGGCCTTTCTGGTTGCTCGGGAATCTACGGCGAGCGTAGCAAGCAAGCAGCATTCCTAACGCAAAATTAGCGCGAGCATAAGAAAGACTGGGGCAATCGTGGCTGCCCCAGTCTTCCAGCTCAAGCTGTCCGCGCCCTTGGCTAGTCCTCGGCCGGGACCAGGGTCAGCGACACGGAGTTGATGCAGTATCGCTGGTCCGTGGGGGTGCCGTAGCCCTCGCCCTCAAAGACATGGCCGAGGTGCGAATCGCAGGCGGCGCACCGGACCTCGATGCGCTCCATGCCCAGGGTACGGTCACGGATGTAGCGGACGTTGCCCTCCGCGAGCGGTGCCCAGAAGGAGGGCCAGCCGCAGTGCGAGTCGAACTTCTCGGCGCTGGTGAAGAGCTCGGTGCCGCAGGCGCGGCACTTGTAGACGCCCTGGGTGTGGGTGTCCCAGTACTCGCCGGTGTAGGGCCGTTCGGTGCCGGACTGACGGAGCACCTGGTATTCGGCCGGGCTCAGTTCCTGGCGCCACTCATCCTCGGACTTGACCACCGGCCGCACGCCGGTGCCGGCAGTCTGCTCCGTGTCGGGTTCGGCGTCGGTGACGGGGGAGGGGACGGGTGAATTCTTGGGTTTGTTGCCAAAGATACTCATGGCATCCATAACGCTTAGGAGTCCCCGATAAATCCCGAGCCGGCGTACAGGTGCAGCACCGGCAGGCCCAGCTTGTCCTGCGCCTCGTTGGCCCAATCGGTGTGGAAGGTGTCCGCCACCGCGTGCGGGCGGGTGATGACCACGGCCTGGCCGGCGTTGAGCTCCCGTGCCTTGGCAACCAACGCGTCCACCGGCTTGCCTTCGACTACCTCTCCGGTCACGCCGCCGCCGATGCCGCCCAGGGCGGTCAGCGAGGCCGCGAGGGTCTCCGCGGCGGCCGTGCGCTCGTGCTCCGGATCCGGCTGCTTGCCGGAGAGCTCGCGGAATGCCTTCGCGAACTCCAGCATGGAGAGGTTCTCCAGGAAGTCCACCAGCAGGTGCCGTTCGGTGTTGGCCGGGACCAGGACCACCAGCGGCATGTCGCCGTCGGCGACCAGGGTCTCGATGTTGACGCGGTCGTCCGCGTTCAGGGGCTCTTCTGTCAGGATGACAATCGGGTCGCTCATGCCCCCAGCCTAGTCCCCGCGGTAAGCATCGGGGCGGGTCCCGCGCCCGATGCCGGACTGGCGTGCCGGGTGGGTGAGAATGATGGCATGGTCTCCCTTCCGCGTCCCTCCCGGCGTCCGGTGCCGGTACCGATGTCAGCCGCCCTCGCCTGGCAGAGTCCGCCTCCGGCGTCGCGCGCCATGCAGCGTTTCTCCGGCGGAGCATTCCGCCGCGGCACCAGCCGCCGCGTCCTGCCCGTCCCGGTGGCGGCTGCCCCCGCGCCGGCCGCGTCCCTGACCCGCAACGCGAAGTGGGCGGCAGCCGGGATTGCCGGCGGCGGAGCCGCTGCCGGACTGCTGGCCGCCGGCTCGTCGGCGCTGGCGGTGTACTTCGCCCGCCGCGTGGTCACCCCCGTCCGGGTGCGGGAGGAGGACCAGGAGGTCCTGGCCGTGATCCGCGACGGCAGCGGGCAGCCGCAGGTGATCCTCAAGGCCACCCCGGACGCCGTGGTGGACGGCGTCTATGGGCTGTTCTTCGACGGCGGCCGCGGTCACGCCCGGATCGGCCGGATCGTCTCCTACTCCCCGGCGGAACAGACCGTACTGCGCGAGGTGGAGGCCGTCTACGGCGGCGACCTCAGCCAGGTCCGGCGCGCCTATTGGAGCGGCGCCGTGCATCCGGATCCCGCGGCGCTGGGCCTGCCCGCGGAAGACGTCGAGATCGAGGTCGACGGCGGCACGGCGCCGGCGTGGCTGGTCCGCCCCGCCCCAGCCGTCGACGCCCCGTCCGGCGCTCCCACCGCAGCCCCTGCTGCCGGAGAAGATCCCGACGCATCCTTCTCGCCCGCCGCAGGTGAAGCCCACGCCGCTCCCGGTTCCGGGGCGCCGTCAAGGGAATCGGCGCCGTCGTCGGACGTGTGGGCGATCATGGTCCACGGCCGCGGCGCCTCACGGCAGGAGGGCCTGCGGGCCGTCCGCGTTGCCCGCGACCTGGGCCTGACCAGCCTGCTGATCACCTACCGCAACGACGGCCAGGCCCCCTCCGCCCCGGACGGCCGCTACGGTCTGGGCTGGACCGAGTGGCGCGACGTCGAGGCGGCCATCGGCTACGCCCTGGAGCACGGCGCCCGCGAGGTGGTGCTCTTTGGCTGGTCCATGGGCGGCGCCATCAGCCTGCAGACCGCGGATCTCTCCCGCTACCACCACCTGATCCGGGCCATGGTGCTGGACGCTCCGGTGATCAACTGGGTGGATGTGCTGGCCCACCACGCCCAGCTGAACCGGATTCCCTCGGGCATCGGTCGCTACGGGCAGCTGATGATGAGCCATCCGCTGGGCCGGCGCCTCACCGGGCTGGCCGCGCCGGTGGACCTCAAGGCGATGGACTGGGTGTCCCGCGCCGTGGAGCTGCGGACGCCCACGCTCATCATCCACTCGGTGGACGACGAGTATGTTCCGTACGGCCCCTCTGCGGTGCTGGCCGAGAAGAACCCGGAGATGGTCACGTTCGAATCGTTCACCACCGCGCGGCACACCAAGGAATGGAACGTGGACCCGGAACGCTGGGAAGCCCTGGTGACGGCCTGGCTGGGACAGCGGTTGGCCCCGCGGGCCACCCCGGTGGACTAGGCGGAACGCCCGGCCGTCAGCGGCCGGTGCCGATCCGGGCCGTGCGGGCGCCGGTTAGCCGAATCAGGTCCTGCGGGCTGAGCTCCAGGTCCAGTCCGCGCCGGCCGCCGGAGACCAGGATGGTCTCGAGGGCCAGGGCGCTCTCGTCCAGCACGGTAGGGGAGGCCTGCCGCTGGCCCAGCGGGGAGATGCCGCCGAGCACATATCCGGTGCGGCGCTCTGCGGTCGCCGGGTCAGCCATGGCAGCCTTCTTCCCGCCGAGGGCCGCCGCGAGGGCCTTGAGGTCCAGGTTGCCGCTCACCGGCACCACGCCGACGGCGAGCCGGCCGTCGACGTCGACCATCAGGGTCTTGAACACCCGGGCCGGGTCGATGCCCAGCACCTCCGCCGCCTCCATGCCATAGCTGGCCGCCGCCGGATCGTGGGTGTAGGGGTGCGCGGTG
>NZ_JBFBKP010000025.1:0-54839 GCF_040702285.1 Arthrobacter sp. NPDC080086 | reverse complement strand
CCGCCAAACAACCCGCACAAAGCGACACCTAACCGCCTTTGGGGTGGGTCAGTTTTCGATGCAAATCCTGGGTCAGGATTCCGTGCAAATCAACAGTACGACTTAGGAATGGTCCAGGACCTACCGATCCCGGACCGGATCAAGCGCGTATGTTACCCACCGAACTATTTTCGAGCGCTTCAGTGGCGACAAGAAAACCCTCCGGTCGCGTGATGCGATAACGGAGTTCGTCGCTCAGTTGCCGCTCTGACGAATGTCGAATCATCGAGGCACGGCAATCGGCACAGTGTTACCAAGCTGGACCGTTGCCTTCTGCTAAGGCAGGGGCCGGCCGTTGGCGGTGCCGCAGTACTTCAAGAACACGTACCAGCGCGTGGTGTACTACACGTCTGACAACCCGCAGACGCTGAACGCCGCAACGCCCGGCCATGACTTCTCGGTGGGCCAGTTCTTCCCGTACATTATCAACAGTGACTATTACGGCCAGCGCGTGATTCCGGAGAATCTCGGCAACGTGGAATACAACATCTGCAATGTCGATCCGTCTTCGTGCCTCACGTACACCGCGCAGGACATCCTGACCAACGCGACGTACGCGCAAGTTGTTCGCGACGGCTTTGCCTCGTTCTTCTTCCACCCGTCCTGGCTCGAGCCAGACGTCGGCACGCCAGGCTTCACGGATTTCCAGAGCATCATCGCTGGCATTACTTCCCTGGGCTATACCTGGGCGGATGCCAGCACGGTGCAATAGCCGGCGTCTAGCGGCCTTCCGCCATCGCTCTCAGGAGCGGTGGTGGGAAAGCACATTCGCATGAGCAGGCCGGCGCCTGCCGGTCGCGCCTAGGCGGAAAAATTAGAGGCGCTGTACGCGACAATTGAACTGCTGGAAAATGTCGGTATGCCGTTTCGCCGACTTGTCTCCGCACCGTTCAAAAGCCCTTCTGTCATAGTAGCCGGGGCCTGCTTGCTGGTCTCCGCCATCGGCGGACTTACCGGCGCGGCTCTATACGAAATGCGGCAAGACGCGCTTGGGCGCGCGCGGGAGTTGGCCGGAAACATTGCCTTGATCCTCGAGCGAGACATCGCGCGAAGCATCGAGATATACGACCAATCGCTGCAGGCCGTGATTGATGGGGTGGACTCGCCGGAGGTGATGGCGCTTCCGCCGGCGATGCGTCAACTTGTACTGTTTGACCGCTCGTCGAACGCCAAAAACCTGGGCTCTATGTTGGTGATCGACACCAAAGGACGGGTGGTGGTTGACTCTCGGTCCGTGAAACCTCGTGCGGTGCAGCTGGCCTGGCTGGTCTCAGGGCACCGCCACAACCGCCATCCCGCGCGGGATATTGCCGGTGGCCGCCGAGCCGTTCGTCACGGCGGTCAGCTTGCCGGTGGTGCCATCAATGCTGTATGCGGTGACAGTGTTGTCCACGCCGCTGACCACATAGGCGAAAGTGCCGGCGTGGTTCACGAGCGCTCGGCCATGGCTCCCCCGTTTTCCGACACGCGTTTTCCGGAAGAATAGAAACTCGGAGCCACATACCGACATAGTTCAATTGACCGACAACGCCCTCCGCTGCATGGAGGGGAACGTACAGTGCACGTCTATTTCAAGCGTTTGGCGCCATACTTCGCCTCCCTCGCCCGCTACTCATTGACCTCCAACAGCCGATCCCGCAGCGGCTTTACCTCATTGCGGGCGAAGGTATTCCCATACAGTGCGGCTCGATTCGTCGCCCCACGCCCAATCGATCGTCTCAGTTCCCGCAGCGCTTCATACGCCCAAAGAACCACGCGCTCCCAGGTTCCAGTTACCCCAGCTAACCTTGGCTCGAATCCGGCTGGAGGTCGGCGAGAAGCTAAACACGAATAAGCGTTTCATCACCGGAACAATCCTGACGCGCTTGCCGCAAAGGCGGCCGCCCACCCTCACGGGTATGCACCCTGCAGACCCTTGCCCAGAATGGACAGGCGGCCAGCGATTAGTTTTGCTCACGGCCCAACGCAGCGGGCGGTAACGTCAACTGTTTCAAGCCTGAGACAAATTGGGACCACTGTTGCGTCCGGCCGGCTGTCCATGTCATACAAACCTCGGTGAATCCAAGCATTCGGGCACATGGCCTGCATATTGCTCAGTGGCTGGCATGGCAACGAAGCACGATTGCCAGATAGAAAAATAGCCGGCAGGAATCGGCGGCGGCCATTGCAACTGGACGCCGACAAACCACCATCACGATATCGCCGGCTGTCATACCTAAAGCAACACCGGGGGAGTCACCATGTCAACGCCATCGTCAGCACGAAGGCCTAGCCGGGCCTGGCTCCGCAACTTCGCTGAGCCCGCGCGCATTCATCCGCATCCCACGTCGTAGCCGCTGCGCCAACCGCGCATCAACCACGTGCTGTACCGCCACGGGCGCACAGCACGCGGGGAGCGTTCGCGCGCATTCTTCCAGGCGCGTGCCGACCGTGCATCCAACATCGAGAGGAGGCCAACCACCGCGAACCAGCACACATCCTGTTTCCAGTTGGGTTGCCCGCCTTTCTCGTGCATGACCGGCCGGGCGCCGAGACGATTTTTCAAGGAGTTCCGACATGAAAACACTTGTACTCAAGACCGCCCTGGCCGCCGCACTTTGCTCGGCTGCGGCAGTGGCATCGGCCGCATCGACCAGCTCGTCATTTGGCGTGTCGACCACGGTTAATGCCATCTGCATCATCAATTCGGCCAGCGCGTTGACCTTCGCCGCCTTCGACCCGAGCCAGGGCGCACAGGCGTCAACCTCGTCGATCAGCGTGAACTGCAGCAACACCACGCCGTTCAACATCAGCCTCGATGCCGGCGCCGGAACCGGTGCCACGGTGGCCAGCCGTGTCATGACCAGCGGCAGCAACACGCTTACCTATTCGCTCTTCCAGGATTCGGGGCACACCTCCGTCTGGGGCAACACGGTGGGCACCAACACCGTGGCGGCCACGGGTGCGGGCATGGCGCCCGCCAACGCCATCACCAAGACGGTCTACGGCCTGATCCCGAGCCAGCCGAACACCGTGCCGGGCAGCTACGCCGACACCGTGACGGTAACGGTGACGTACTGAGCTGACCATCAAGGAAAACCACGTCCTTTGGGGGGACCATCATGCAAACACCTGCCATCAGAGCCTTCGTGGCCATGGCGCTGGGTCTGACGGCGGCGGCGGTCTCGGCCGCGACCACCACCACGACCTTCAGCGTCTCGACCACTGTCAACGCCACCTGCGTCATCAATTCGGCCAGCGCATTGACCTTCGCAGCCTACGACCCAAGCCAGGGCGCCCAGGCGTCGACCTCGTCGATCAGCGTGAACTGCACCAACACCACGCCGTTCAACATCGGTCTGAATGCCGGCACCGGTACCGGCGCCACGGTAGCGAGCCGTGTGATGACCAGCGGCGCCAACACGCTCACGTACTCGCTCTACCAGGACTCGGGGCACACCTCGGTCTGGGGTAACACGGTAAGCACCAACACCGTGGCGGGCACGGGGGCGGGCATGGCTGCCGGCAACGCCATCACCAAGACCGTCTATGGCCTGATCCCAAGCCAGCCGAACACCGTGCCGGGCAACTACGCCGACACCGTGACGGTGACGGTGACGTACTGAAGCCGCCCCGGGCCCGGGCACCCGTCCGGGTCCGAGCGTGGCTTTGCCAAACATCCGAACTGGCGGAGGAACCATGTCAATCCTGCCCATCCGAGAACACATGCGCCGGCTCACCACGGGGGTGGCCGGCGTCGCCCTCGCCCTGGCGTTCACGCTCACACACGCCGCGAACTTCACCGTGACCCCGGTTCGGGTCGAGCTCTCACAGCAACGCCCCAGCGCCGCGCTGACGGTCAAGAACGAGATGACCGACGAGCCCGTGGTGGTCGAACTGCGCACCGTAGCGTGGACGCAAAACGGCGGCGAAGACACCTACGCCCCAGCACAGGACCTGCTGGCCACGCCGCCGATCTTTACGCTGGCGCCGGGCGCCACGCAGGTCATCCGCGTCGGCTTGCGCCACCCGCCCGCCGATGATCGCGAAGTGTGCTACCGCCTCTTCCTGCGTGAAGTGCCGCCGCCACCCAAGCCGGGTTTTGCCGGTGTGCAGATCGCGCTCGAAATGCGCCTGCCTGTGTTTGCCAAACCGCGCGCGCCCACCGCGCCGCAACTCAAGTGGCGCGCGGAGCCGCAGCCGGACGGCGCAATGGCACTCGCCGTCACCAACGATGGCACGGCGCACGCACAGGTGGCCAACCTCGTCGTCACGGCAGCCGGTGTCGAAAAGCCGGTCGGTACGTATCCCGAATTCGCCTATGTCTTGCCCGGGCAAACGCGGCGCCTGCTACTCAAGCGCAGCCCCGGCGCACCGGCGCTCAATGGCGGCGCGCTGCATCTAAAGGCGTACTCCGATGCCGGCGACATCGATTCAGCCCTGGCGCCCGAAACCCGCTAAGGCGATCACCGCCTTGGCGATCGTGGCCACCGCCCTATCGGGAGCAGGCATGACACTCGCAAACGACGCGCCGAGCCCGCAGAGGTCCGGCCTCATCGCCGCCGGCGATATCGCCGAGCTTCTGCTGCAGTTCGACCTCAACCAGCAGGGCATGGATGACACCGTGCTGCTGCTCAAGGGCAAGGGCGGAGACCTGTACGCCACGGCGGAGGACCTGAAGCGCTGGCGCCTGCGCCAGCCGGAAGTAACACCGCTCACCCACAACAACGAGCCGTTCTACCCGCTCAAGGCCATCACAGGGCTGTCGTACCAGCTCGACGAGACGCGTCTGACCGTGACGGTCACAGCCCCGGCGCAGGCATTTCTGCCCAACACCTTCGACGAGACAAACAAGCCCGCCACGCTCGTCGTCAAACCTGGCCTCGGCGGCTTCCTCAACTACGACTTGCTGGCAGAGCACGCCACCGGCCAGACGCGTTCCTCCGGACTGTTCGAGGCCGGCGTCTTCAACGGTTTTGGCGTGGGTGTCGCCAGCTTCGTCGCCAACAGCGGCAGCACCGGCGACAGCGACCGCCGCCTCATCCGGTTGGAAACCACCTGGACCAAGGACCTCCCCGACCGCCTCACCAGCGTGCGGCTGGGCGATGCGATCAGCCGCGCCGGCGCGTGGGGCCGCAGCGTGCGCTTCGGCGGCATCCAGTACGGCACCAACTTCGCCGTCCAGCCCGGCTTTGTCGCACTGCCGCTACAGAGCATCGGCGGACAGGCCGCTTTGCCCTCCACCGTAGATGTCTACGTCAACAACGTGCTGAGTTCGCGCAAGGAGGTCGCCCCGGGGCCGTTCTCGATCACCAACGTGCCTGTGGTGACGGGCCAGGGCGACGTGCGCGTTGTCGTGCGAGACCTGCTGGGGCGCGAACAGGTCATCAGCGTGCCGTTCTATGCGAGCGCCAGCCTGCTCGCCAAGGGATTGCACGATTTCTCGTATGAAGCCGGGGCCGAACGCAGGAACTTCGGCACCGACAGCAACGACTACGGACGCGCCTTCGCCGCCGCGACCCACCGCTTCGGATTCACCGAATGGCTGACGGGTGAAGTCCACGCGGAAGCGCAGCTCGAACGGCAGACCGTCGGCCTCGGCACGGTGATGCTGGCGCCATCGGTCGGCGTGTTCAGCGTGGCAGCCGCCGCGAGCCGTGGGCGGCAAGGCAATGGCGGTCTCATCTCCCTCGGCTTCGAGCGGCAAGCCAGCCCGGTCAGCCTGGGCGTGCACACGCAGCTCGCCAGCCCCCGCTTCACGCAGCTCGGGCTCGAGCCGGGCATGCCTGCACCGCGCCTGCTGAGCAGTGTGAATGTCGGCATGGCACTGCCGGGCACTGGCTCGCTGGGGCTGGCCTATGTCTATCTGGACAACCGCGACGGCCACCCGACCCAACTTGCCTCGGCCAGCTACGGCACACAACTGGGGCGCTTCGGTTTCATCAGCCTGGCCGTCTCCAAGACGCTGCATCAGCCCGGCGGCCTGATCGTCGGCCTGAACTGGACGCTGCCACTGGGCGAGCGCACGACCACCTCAGTCAACCTGACCCAGCAACAGGGCCGTACCGATGTTCAGGCGCAAGTGCAACAGGGACTGCCGCCCGGCGACGGCTTCGGCTACAGCGCGCGCGCCAGCCAGCTCGGCACGTGGGACGTCGCTCTGAACGCGCAGAACCGCGCCGGCACCTACCTGCTGGAAGCGGCCGGCGACCGCGGGCAGGCGGGTGTGCGGATGGGCGTCTCGGGCGGCATCGCGGTGCTGGACGGCCTGCATCCGAGCCGCCGCATCACCGACAGCTTTGCAGTGGTCAAGGTGCCCGATTTCCCCAACGTGCGGATCTACGCCGACAACCAGTTGGTCGCCAAGACCAACCCTGGCGGCGACGCGCTCATCCCCCGGCTGCGCGCGTACGAAAAGAATGCGATTTCGTTGGAGCAGCTCGACCTGCCTTTCGACGCCAAGGTGGGGAGTCTGTCACTGGAGGCCGTGCCGTATTTCCGCAGCGGCATGGTGCTGGAATTTCCGGTCACGCATGCGCGCGACGCGCTGCTGACGCTGAAGCTGGAGAACGGCAGCGACCTGCCCGCCGGCGCCACTGTGCAGATCGCCGGGCAGAAAGAGGCGTTTCCGGTCGGCAACGACGGTGTGGTCTACCTCACCGGCCTGGCGGCGCAAAACCGTCTGCATGCGAGCTGGCTTGGAAAGTCGTGCGATATCACCGTACCGTTCGCCCCGGGCACCGAACCGTTGCCCGATCTCGGCATCTTTGTTTGCAAGGGAGTCCAACCATGACACGCTTTTCAAACGCGATGCGGCCGCGGCGCGCATCTGCCCGGGCCCTGCTGGCCGGCGCGGCGCTAGCCACCCTGGCGCTATGGGCGCCCAGCGCGCTGGCCGTCAGTTGCAGCGTCACCGCCAACGCGCTCAGCTTCGGGGCCTACAACACCACCAGCAATCTCACCGGCACCACGACCGTCACCATTACTTGCGGTGCCTGGGGCGGCGCCTCGTCGATCAATTACACACTCTCGGCCAGCGTCGGCTCCGGCGCCTATGCCAACCGGCAGGTGCTCAATGGCAGCAATGTCATTACGTACAACCTGTACACCACCTCCGCCGACACCAGCATCTGGGGCGACGGGAATGGTGATGGAACGGCCACGCTCTCAGGGACGGTGACCAAGCAGGTGGGCACCGTCAACCTCACCATCTACGGCAAGATCAACGGCGGACAGAACGTGGTGCCAGGCAGCTATACGACCACGGTGCCGATCACGGTCACGTTGACCTATCAATGACGCAGTGCGCGCCTCGCCGGCCCAGTCGAGTGCCCAGAACGCATGCAGTTTGAAAGGAAGGAACATCATGAAACGGACCGTTATCCGCCCCGCCAGCCCGTACCTGCAACCGATCGGCAAGACGGCCTTGCTCCGCCTCTTTGGCCTCGTGCTCGCGCTCACATGGCTGGCGGCACCAGTCGCCCCGGCACTTGCCAAGACCGCCACGAACCATATCGCCGTCGGCACCACCGTGCAGCCTTACGCGCATCTGACCGCGACACAGCCGAACCAGCTCGTCATTGCCAACAAAGACGTCAACCTGGGCTACGTGAACGTGCCGAACACCAGCAATGCCAGCGGTACGCAGTTGACGATCCACACCAACGACCGCGCGGGCTACACGCTGGTGTTCCAGGTTGCACCTGCCCAGCAGGCGCTGTTCAAGTCGATCCAGGTCTTTGGACTGGGGACGACGGTCACGCTCCCAGCCACCGGCGGCAAGGTCACGATGACCTTCCCGGGGCCGACGGCCAGTTTGTCCCTCACGTACCGCTTCAACCTGGTCAACAAGCTGAAGGACGGAACCTATGCCTGGCCGTTGACGATCCTGAGCCAGCCGAACTGATCAACAGAGCCACGCAAGCGCGCTGGGTTGTGCGCATGGCCTTGGCCATGCTCGAATCGAATGTGCCATTCCAGCCGAGCGGAACAGCACGCGGGTCCGCCTCTCGGGTTGAGCGGATTCACGGACATTCAGACATGCGCATTTCCGGCAGACGGACTCTCCTCAGCAGAATAGAACCACTTGCCTGCTTTGCCTAGCCCAACCTGGCCGCTGTTGTGCTCGATGGAGACAATCTCAAGCCTGACTGGGTGTCAGGCAGCTCGCCCCACCGCGAACGTACATGCCCGCATCGCTGACATTGTTCGCAGCCTTCAAGAAGGCAGTCAGGCTGTCGCCTGTCGGTCATGCTCCTTCGCTTCTGATCGTGCCTCCTTGGCGAGCACAGCCGATGACAGGGGCCAGCGCGCCCTGACGGCGCGCGGCCGCACGCGAAGTCAGCGATGGAGCCCGGATGGGATGAGTTTAGGGATGAGCTACTCGGACCAGACTGCGTCGACATCTCGCAGCAAGTGGCCCGCGAGGATGTAGTCCCCAAGGTTCTCGGCTTTTACCTCTAACCTCTCCAGTTCGTCTGCTGGCAAGCGGTCCAAGTCGAACTGACAGTAGAGGTTCCGCTGCCGGAACGTGGCTTTCGCACACGCAAGGCCAGCAACGAGCGCCGCAGGTGATTTGACTGCGATGCTCTCGTGGCCGCGAAACTCCACGCGAATCGGCAACTGTCGGGAATAGGATGCGGCGCCTGGACCTGCACTGATAGCATCAGCTAAAGAAAGCACTGAACCCGTATGGGCATGGCCCGAACGGCCTCGTCACTCAGTAGTGTTCGGACCATCCTATTCGGCTCGTGAAGAGATACAGGATGTAAACACATCTCAGCAAATGCAGACAGTCCCTAGTCTTCCCACAGAATCATGACGGCATTGCCCTGGAGGCGAGCTTCCCGCAAGAAAACGCAAAGCGGCTCGTACAGCCAGGCATGGCCGACACCGTACGGCCCCTCATGAGGAAACAGGTTGATGAAGAACGCTTCGCCGAGTTGCTCAAGCTGCGAAAGAAACGCGCTCGCCAACTCGCCGCTGACGGAGCCGGCGTTCGGATCATCGGCTCCGTTGTCCTCAGCATGCGAATCACCGGCGAAGAACTTCGCTGCAGGGTGACCGATGCTGCCAAGCTTCGATGCCCAGAAGCGTATCGAATCCTCGGCGTCAAGTTGCGGCGCATTCTCGATACCAAGCATGTTCATCGCTTCATACCAGTCTGCTTTCGTTCGGCACGTGCTCAACAACTGGCCAAACTGCAAGAAGGATTCCTCGCTAGGGGTCAGCAGGATTCGGTACCAGCCCGGCCACAGTCTCCCAACGCGTTCGCCAACTGGAAGCAATGCATCTCGTAGGAGGCCGAGACTCGGCAGAAGCCGTGGCAGTCTGTGGTCCAGCATCAAGGTAAGGCGAGCCACTCCATGTTTTACGTGTGTCAGTTTCCTCACGATTGGCGCGAATACTTCCTGCGAAACTCGACGGGGGTCATCGACGTCAGGACCTTGAACATACGACGCATATTCGAGTCGCTACTGAATCCGAGGTCCGCGCTGATGGTACTGACCGGCATGGATGTCAACACGAGGCGCTCGCTGACCTGGTTCAACTTTACCCGGCGCGCATACTCGGCGATCGTGACGCCAGTCTCGCCAACGACCTTGCGCGCCAATGTGCGCGCTGACATGCCAAGTGCTTCTGCCAGGCACGTTACGGTGATCGATTCTGCCGGAAGCCGCCCAACCAAGTCGTGCAGCCGGCGCAGCATCGGGCTGGCCTGTTCCATCAGACTCATCGCCCGGAACGCCTCGTGCGTCGGGGCCGGACGCGGAAGCACCATCAGCGTAATCAGGTCATGCAAGGCCTCATCGCTTACGTGTTGCTTGATGAGCTCCTGGGCGATAGGGAGATAGCCGCTTACGCCAGAAGCCGTTGCCGTGCGCGTGTTGACGATGCAACTCCGCTCGACCTGCCATCGGACCTTGCCATAGTGTCTTTCCATGGCTTCTGCCGCCCACCATGTCACTGTGGCGGGCTGGCCGTTCAACTTGCCGCTGGCGGCCAGCAGGCAGACGCCGGTGCAATAGCCCCAGAGCCGCTTGCTACGGCCAAACATCGCCAGTGCTCTGATCAACGCAGCACTCGCGCCGAGCACGTCTTCTATCTGCGTAGCCGACTCAGCCCAGAAACCCGGCACCAACACAGCGTCGAGCGCGGTTTTCTCCAATGCATGCGTGGCATGTAGAGAGAGCCCTTGTTGGCAAACGACCTCAGCAGGTTGCAGCGAAACATAGCGCAACTCAAAGACCGCTCTCCCTGCACGGCGGTTGGCCGCATGGAGTAGATCGGAGAAGGCCAGCAAGCCCGCCGGCATGCAATGCGGATAGAGAAGCAAGCCAATCCGAAGCGGTGGAGGCATGGCATAAAATGAATTAAATATGTCTGATCGTGCCATTCTGGCAGCCGATGAACCTCAGCACAATGAATGCGTATCCGGGAGACGTGTTCATGAAAATCCAACAACTACGCAATGCCACCATCATCGTGGAGATCGGCGCCAACCGCATCCTGATCGACCCCATGCTTGCGCCCAGACATGCGCTACCGCCACTGCGACTGTCCGGCGCGCGGCGGCGCAATCCGCTGACCGAGCTTCCCGACGTCGCCTGGCCGGCTCTGGAATCCGTGACGCATTGCCTGATTACCCACTGCCAGCGAGGGCACTTCGACCACCTGGACCGCGCGGCGAAGCAATGGCTGCGCGACCGGAAGATTCCCGTCATCTGCACGCCGCATGATGCTGGCCACCTCATCGAGCGTGGTCTGAACGCGCAACCACTGCATCATGAGCATGAGCAGCCGGGCCCCTTCCTAGGTGGCACGATACGGACCGTACGTTGTACACACGGACGCGGGCTGATTGGCAGGCTGATGGAGCATGGCGTCGGGTACCTGATCGAGTCACCCGGCGAGCCTTCTCTGTATTTGAGTGGCGATACTGTACTGACTCCCACTGTCAGGGACTTCGTTGTGCAACACCGTCCCCAGGTCTGTGTGATACCCACAGGCGGTGCGCGCTTCGATCTCGGCGGCGAGATCATCATGGGTATCGAGGATGTTGTCGATTTCACGCGTTTGGCTTCCGGCATCGTGGTTGCGAATCACCTCGAAGCACTGAGCCACTGTCCCGTGACGCGTGACGACCTCAGACGCGCTGTCAGGGAAGCCGGGGTCGAAACGCGACTACGCATTCCAGCCGATGGTGAGACACTGGAATTCCACAGCACGCTGAGCTGAGCGTGATGTCTTTCCCGCGAAGGCGGGAAGCCGGCGTCGTTAAAGTCACCAGGTCCCCGCCTTCGGGGGGCGACAAACGCTAGGTGCTGTCGCGAATTTGGAAAGACTCAATCGATCGCCAAATTTGGAACATTCTGATGGGCCGTGAGCACTGCGGTGTTGTCAAAAAGGCTTTTCATTTATTGCTTCATACGGTGCTCTACCGCCCGTCTGCCTCGGACAGTGCGTGGACTGGACCCGCGATCTTACAAAACTCGCACACCATGCTGCGCGCCAACTCCACGATAGTCTCGTGTGCTTGCAGGCCCGCCCCAACTCGCCATGAGGCGACGATTGGAAGTGCGGGTAATGGCGGTTCGATGTCGAGCACAGTCAGTGTCCCACAGTCGATTTTATCCCGTACCAATACTGTAGGTAGTGCGCCAACACCGAATCCATCATCCACAAGCCTCGTCATCGCCGCTATGGAGTTGACGCAATTGATGCGCGGTGACTCAATGCCGTTCAAATGCAATAGATTCAACAAATCTTGGTGCGGACGAGAATTGCTGACAAACGTGATTAGCCGCTCTTGTGCCAAATCCTTCAATGACGCATAAGGACGATCCAACCGAGAGTTGCTCGCCACGACCCATCGAATTGGATATCTTGCTAGTTCGACATTGCGAATGCTCTCTTGTCGCAAGATTTCCGTCTGAAAAACAATATCCAAGGTCCCTTTCTGTAGTTGCTCTACCAGGTGCGTGGCGCTGTCTGCCACCAACTCGATCTCTAAAGCGGGAAATTGCTCTACAGTCCGCGAAATTAAGGGGCTAAGCCAAGTGTGTATCACACTATCCATGGCGCCTATCCGAACGCGCCCCTCGAACCCGGCGTGTTGCGTAACGGCCGCCTGCAATTCGTGAAGCGTTGTCACCATGCGCTCAGCGTATTCGAGGACTTTGTATCCGTCCGGCGTGAGTTTCACACCACGCGCGTCGCGGTCAAACAAGCGTACGCCTAGTTCCTCCTCAAGCGCTGCAATGCGCGAAGAAACAGATGCCTGCGTAGTAAACAGTTTTTCTGCCGTCAATCTAAAGCTACGCAGTCTCACTACCCAAACAAAGGTTTCCAAGAACCGGAGATTCATTTCGAGCGTCCTTCTTTCTGCTGATCTTAGATATTATCGTCCGCGTTCCACTGAGGGAATCAATTCCCTAAAGTCAAGGACGCAACGAGAGCCCTTTCCTTCAAGCCTGGGACGCCTGTATGGGCCCGATCTTGCCGACTAACGGCAATGCCATAGCAGGAAACGGCCACGGTGTTTACCCGCCCCCGATGTGACGGCGACCTGCTCTATCCCGTTCCTGCATCACGTACACATCGTCCAAGGTCGGCAGCGCGCTACAGGCCAAAAGTAAGCGCAGGGCAGGGCGAATCACCGCACGCGCAGGCACGAAAGTGCTGTTAGTGCGAAAAAAACGTGAGTGTTTGCCGACTCATCCTGACATCGGGAGTCATGGTGTCAATCCGAACGGCAACCGAGGGCACGTCGAAAAATCCATGTCGATCCCGTCGCGAACCTACCGGACAAGGTCAGGGTTGTCACAGGAATTGAGGTTTGTGCACGCCGCCAGCTTCTCCTTTACACCTGTATGACACGCACGAACAGTTCCAGCACGCGCAGGCTTTCGTCGAGGGCCTCGTCGGGGTTTTGTCCCCAGCTCGCGAATTGGCCGTCGATGTGCATTCGCGCCAGTCCATATGCCAGCGCGCGCAGTCCGAGCACGTACCGGTCGATCTCGCCGGAGCGCAAGCGCCCTTGCTGTGCCGCGGCTTCCATCAACTGCCGCATGGTTGTACGCAAGCGGTCGTTGCGTTCGCGTATGCCGGGACTGTCGAAATCAATCACCGCACGCGTCGAGATGATGGAGGCTCGGATACCGCGTGTTCGTGATGCCTTTCCGTCCAAACGGCAAGCCTCTGCACGTGCACGGGCTTCTGTCGCAATTCCAGCGGACGGCAAGGCGCAACGCCGCGCAGCTTGAGGCTTTCGCGGGATTGGGCGTCCCATTGGTTGGCATCGATCCGGCGATGTCGCTCGTGTACAGGCAGGAATACAGGAAAGTTCCAGGGATGAATGCGGAGATCGACGTTCTACTACCTCAGGAATGGCTGCGCGACGCGGTACTGGCCCAGAAGCCTCGGAGTGCCGTCAAGCCGTCGTTCAGGCTTTTGCCACACTGCACGGAGCGCACGAATGCGACTGCGGCGACGGGCTTGTGGGCAGAGATATTCGCCAAGGCGGGGCTCAGTCTGACGATGCCGGCGAGCGGCCGCTGCGGCATGTCGGGCACGTATGGGCATGAAGCGCGCAACCGTGACACGTCGGCGGATATTTTCGCGCTCTCGTGGGCGCGGCATGTCGATCAGGCCCGACCCGGCGAAGCGGGCCATGGTGAACTCCTCGCGACCGGCTATTCGTGCCGTTGCCAGGTGAAGCGGATGCGAGGGGAGCGTCTGCGTCATCCCATCGAGGCGTTGCTGGACCTATATAATGAAGAATCCGGACAGCGCGCCCCGGACTGACCTTCGTACCCTAGCCGATACTTCGAGTCGGCCAGGCAAACAAAGAAGCCAGGCACGAAGCGGGGCAATCGGGGGCACGAAAAGGGTAAGCGCGAATTCCTATCATAAGCCCGTAGGTTATGAACTCCGGAATTCACTGCGCGATTTCCATATACGGGTGGGCAAACTGTCCTTTCCCACATAGCGAAATTCCAAGCCCGGCATCTTCCGCCCCCATCCAGGTGACGCGAGCCGAAATCGCGGGCGGACATCGTACTCCCGAAGTCACCTTGGGGCAGCAGACAATTGTCGGAATTGCCTGGGATGCCTTATGAATAAAGGCTTTGCGAGGAAACCGTCAGATTTTGCACGAAAAGGACGATTACCCCGAGATGGCAAAGCAGGTTGGTTCTTTTGCAAAGGTGGACAGCCATGTTCGAGCCATGTTGAAAAAAACCCGGAACTGTAGGAAAAGGCGAAAGCCGAATTTGTCGAAGCAGCGACAAAGCCTCGTTCCCAAGACAACAGTCCAAAGCAGAGCAACTAGATCACCACGAGAGCCAGATCACATCATCCGCTTTACGGCACTCATTGTTGCACTAAGGCTTGGGCTGAACGGGCTCCGACGGCCGGCGCGACAAGCGCTACGATTCGCGCGGGAGTAGTCGACGGTGAAGAGGGATGCGCTGTCGACGGAGGCTTCCGCCGGCCCTTGTCGGCCAAAAGAAGACTCTCACCTTTATGACGGCCATTCTGAGAGGCGGTCACAGCGAAGCTTCGTCCACGCAAGGCAATGGCTCACAGTTTAAGAGGACAGGGAATGGGATGCCGACTTCAGGTTGCATCGGATGTCCGGCGCGATGGCCTCGGACTTGAACTGCTGAACGATAGTGGAGAGGTGGTTGCTGAGGTCTTCCGGCGCGATGCTAACAACTCGCTGGAAGTCTCCTTATTCGATAGCGGCTTGCCCTTCGTCGAAGTCGAGCGCTTGTTCAGGATTGCTCGAACCGAACTCGGCGCGTTTGAGGATGGAACTGCACTGCCGGCCCCGCTGGCTTAGCCTAGCGCCGTCACAGCATGGATGGCGAACGCGCTGCAGTCAGCGTCCACCTCAGGCCAGGAATGGTCATTTGAAGTCACCGCCAGCAGCGTCGGCAACAGTCCCCACTCTTGTAGTCGAGGCCGTGACGTTTCACCGTCGATATACTCTCCAAAAATAAATAGTTGGAGGTGGCGACCTTCATGAGCGAGCTCTGGATGGACCTGACCAGAACGGTCGTTATCGAAAACTCGGGGGCGGGGAAAAGCTGCTTGGCAGAACGCATCGCTGGCCGTTTTGATGCCGCCTATGTCGATCTAGACCTGATTCATTGGCTTCCCGGTGGGTACGACTTAGGAATGGTCCAGGACCTACCGATCCCGGACCGGATCAAGCGCGTATGTTACCCACCGAACTATTTTCGAGCGCTTCAGTGGCGACAAGAAAACCCTCCGGTCGCGTGATGCGATAACGGAGTTCGTCGCTCAGTTGCCGCTCTGACGAATGTCGAATCATCGAGGCACGGCAATCGGCACAGTGACTCGTTCGGGGGGGCGACAACAGTGGCCGTTTGCCGGCTGGGCCGCCGACCGCATCCGGCCGGTTGTTGTCGGCCACCGTTTCCGTCGAGCAGCCATTTGAGAGGCGGTTTCGATCACATATCTGCCAGCGCGCGCAACTTACCAAGCTGGACCGTTGCCTTCTGCTAAGGCAGGGGCCGGCCGTTTGCGTCATTGAGCGAAATACTGCGGCCGATCGAGGTCCACAATTAGGCCCGGCTGTTTGGGCTCCCAGTTCAGTACCTGACGCGTAAGCTGACTCGACGCCCTGTTATCGACTGCAGCGAAGCCGGCAAACCATCCGAAGTGCTCGGCTGCTTGTTCCGACGTGATGCTGACGATCGGCAGCCCTAGGCGGCGACCGATCACGGTGGCGATATCGCGGAACGGTAGCCCCTCTTCGCCGGTTGCGTGATAGCGGGCCGCGACGCCTCGCTCGGCAGCCAGCCGGAAGACTCTCGCGGCATCCAGCCGGTGCACCGCCGGCCAATGGTTCAAGCCCTCGCCGATATAGGCCGACACGCCTTTCTCGCGCGCCATGGCGATCAGCATCGGCACAAAGCCGTGGTCGCCGTCGCCGTGTACCGAGGGCGGCAGGCGAACCACCGACACGTTCGCGCCGCGCTCCATCAGCCCCTTCGCCGCAACTTCCGTCGCTACACGCGGGAACGGCACCGTATCCATGTCCGGCACCAGTTCCTCCGTAAGCACACCGCTAGATGCAAACAGGCCGGTGCCGGAGGTGATCACCAGCGGCCTGCCGGATGCCGCCACGGCCTCGCCCATCGCCTCGATCACCTGGCGGTCGTTTGCACAGTGTTCGGCAAACTTGGAAAAGTCGTGGTTGAACGCCGTGTGGATCACCGCGTCTGCCTGCTGCACGCCGCGCAAGATGCTGTCGAGATCGTCCAGATCGGCAAAGTGCGCCGTCGCACCGGCAGCACGCAGACGTGCCGCGCCAGCCTCCGACCTTGTCATTCCGATCACCGAATGACCCGCGGCCAGCAGTTCGTCGACCACGGCTGACCCTATAAAACCCGTTGCACCGGTTACGAAAATACGCATGGAAAGAACCTCCTCGTTGAGCTGAGGAGCATTCTTGCCCTATGATTTATACGGGTAAAGTAGTGACTTTATACTGGTATAGGAGCTAACAGGATGACCACGACGGCCACAGGCGAGAACCCGCTCGGCGCCTACCTGCGCGACCGCCGCGCCAAGTTGGACCCGGCTGCCTTCGGCATCCCGCCGGCCCGTCGCCGCACCCCAGGCCTGCGCCGCGAAGAGGTGGCCCAACGCGCTAACGTCAGCGTCACTTGGTACACCTGGCTTGAGCAAGGCCGAGGCGGCGCGCCGTCCGCCGAGGTACTCAACCGCATTGCCCGCGCCCTGCTGCTCACCGACGTTGAACGCGAACATCTGTTCCTGCTCGCCCAAGGGCGACCTCCCGAAGCCCGCTACCAAGCGAGCGAGGGCATCAGCCCAACTCTGCAACGCGTACTGGATTCGCTTACTTTCAGTCCCGCTCTGGTGGTACGCGCCTTTACGCGCGACATCATTGCCTGGAACCGCGCCGCCAGCGCCGTCTTGGTGGACTACGCCGCCCTGCCACCCAAGCAGCGCAATGTCTTGCGCCTACTGTTCTGCAACCCCACCATTCGCAGCCGCCAACCGGATTGGGAAAGCGCTGCCAGCCTCGCCGTCGCTACTTTTCGCGTCGACGCCGCCCGCGCCGGTGCGGGCGTCGCCGCAGAGATCCACTCCCTGGTCGAAGAACTCTGCATGGACAGTCCGGAATTTGCCACGCTATGGCGCGAACATGATGTGCGCGGCTATGGCGAAGGACTCAAGACCATCAATCACCATAAGGTCGGTTTGCTATCGCTCGAATATTCAGCGTTCTCCGTAGATGGGCGACCGGACTTGAGTATGGTGATCTATACGCCAGAGACGGAAGCAGACGCGGCCCGTGTAAGAAAGTTGGTTGCCGCGTCTTCTTGATGTCTCGGCTCAACATGCTGAACCGCCCGGATTTCGTGGAAATCGTTGGCTCCTGTTCAGCATGCCGTTGCTCTGGCGAAACTACTGTCCTTGGGCTGCCGAGTTGAGCGACGGCTCCGCCACGATACCCGTCGTCGCCTCATTGGCGGAGCGACCGGCAGCAACGGCCATGAACGGTTCTTCGTCTCGGTGTCTGCATAGCGGCCCTTCGGCGGTACAGTGGCGCTCCGCGCGTCCGCGCGAGGGTATGATCGGTCTTTAAATCCATCGATTTCGGCATGCTCGCGCTCAAACTAACGCTTGTCCCGCTGTTCTTGCTTGTCGTTTCGATGTCGGGTAACTGGTGGGGGCCCTCTATTGCTGGCTGGTTGGCGGGTCTACCCGTGGTCGCCGGTCCGATTCTATTCTTTCTTGTGCTCGCGCATGGCCCGAACTTCGGCGCGCGCGCTGCCACGCTGTCTCTTTCCGCAATCCTCGCCTCAGAAGCATTCAATTTTGCCTATGCATGGACCTGCCGCTCGCGTTCGTGGCAGGAAGCACTAGCTGTCGGGCTCATTATGTGGTTTATCGCCGCGTGTGGCTTATCAATGCTGCCCAATTCACCTATTTGGGCAGTAATTGCCGCCTTCGCTGCTGTGTGCTTCGGCCAGTCGTTCTTGCCGCGCTGCTCGGAGGCCTCAGCAACTGCGCCGCTTACGCGGTCAGACCTGATAGGCAGAATGTTTGCTGGCGCGGTCCTGACGTTACTGGTTACCTCAATATCCGATTGGGCGGGGCCTGCATGGAGCGGTTTGCTCGCGGTATTTCCACTGCTGGGAATCGTTTTATCGGTGTCTTCACATCGCGCACATGGGCCGGCCTTCGCGATTTCGCTTCTTCGAGGCATGGTGCTTGGCAGATTCTCATTTGCAGCATTTTGTTTGCTGCTTTCGTACGCACTGTATTACCAACGTCCACTTGTGGCCTTTGCCGAGGCCTCGATCTTGGCGATGATTGTGCAGGGGGGAACCAAGCGACTAGCAACGATGCAGCGCGCAAGAACAGCGGAGCCGACCGTCGCTTCTACGGATTGATGCTTCCATCGAAGCTCGATGGTTGGGTGTTCGCTTTCGTGTGCATCGACCGTTTCTTCTGTGTCGATTGCGATCACCGCTGGGGACGTGACTCAGGTCATCTTCTGTGGTCATTAATGCGTCCGCAATTCTGGTTGCGGACGCAATCCTTTCAACCTACGACCTCGGAGGCCTGGACACCGATTCTTGGACGCTTACGAAGGAATGGAGGAAGCTCGATGCCAAATCGCGTAGTCTGCACTCCATGATTTGATGTTTGTAGCCGCGGAATTTGCTAGTTGCTAGGCTTGGAGCCGGAACTCCCCAACAATCGCCAGCAGTTCCTGTGCTTGCTCCTCCAGTGACTGTGCGGCCGCCGCGGCTTGCTCTACCAGGGCCGCATTCTGTTGCGTCGCATCATCCAGTTGCGTAACGGCGTGACTGACCTCTTCGATGCCCGAACTCTGTTCCTGACTGGCGGCAGTGATCTCTCCAACGATGTCCGTGACCCGCTTCACGCTGGCGACGACCTGGCGCATGGTCATGCCAGCTTCATCGACAAGCGTACTGCCGGCATTCACATTGGCCACGGAATCGTCAATGAGGGCTTTGATTTCTTTGGCCGCAGCGGCGCTGCGTTGCGCCAAGCTACGCACTTCACCTGCTACGACGGCGAATCCGCGGCCTTGTTCACCGGCGCGGGCGGCCTCTACTGCCGCATTCAACGCGAGGATGTTGGTCTGGAACGCAATGCCGTCGATCACCCCGATGATGTCGACAATTTTGTGTGAGGAGGCGTTGATCGAGCTCATCGTCTCCACCACGCGTGTCACCACTTCACCGCCGCGGACCGCCACATCCGAAGCTGATACAGCGAGCCGATTTGCCTGATTGGCGTTGTCGGCGTTTTGCTGCACGGCAGACATGAGTTGCTCCATTGCCGAAGCCGTTTCTTCCAACGAGCTCGCCTGCTGCTCCGTGCGTGATGACAGGTCCAGGTTCCCACTCGCGATTTCTCGCGTGGCCGTACCGATCGTATCGGATGCATCTTTAATGCGACCGATCATCTCCACCAATGCGGCACGCATCCGGTTCATGGCGTAGAGCAGGCTATTGCGGTCATCCGGGTGCGTTGTGATTGGCACCGTCAAGTCGCCTCCAGCGATGCGGTTGGCGACGTCCGCCGCATAGGCTGGATCGCCGCCCAACGTGCGCTGCAGGTTTCGGGTCACCAAGCTTGTCAGGATGACCATGGAAATCACGACTGCTGCCAGCAGCCCCGCAATTCCGTACAGCGAGTGCATGAACGCTGTGTTGATGTCGTCAATGTAGACGCCTGTCGTCAGGTTCCAATCCCACGGTTGGTATCGCAGGACATAGGCGAGCTTCGGAGCCGGCTCAGTACTTCCGACGTGCGGCCAGACGTACCGAATAAAACCTCCGTCGGGCTGCTTGCCGGCATTCGAGATGTCCACATACAGAGCGTTACCTTGCACATCCTTGAAATCGGTCCGTTTCTTGCCGTTCAGATCGGGTGCAATCGGATGCATGATCACGACCTCTTGCGAAGACGTGATGGTGAAGTAGCCATCCTTGTCGTAGCGCAACCCGCGGATGCGATCGAGCGCCTGTTTGCGGGCCTCCTCGTCGCTCAGGGATCCACTGCGTGCGAGATCACCATATTGCTTAATTATGCTGAAGGCCTCAGTGGTCACGCTGACAAGATTGTTCTTGCGCTCATCCATGCGGATCTCGCGTGTCTGATAGGCGTTGAAGACCGACAGCAACGTCAACGCGATCAAACTGAACACGAGAGGCAGCCAGAGTTTCTGACGGAAGCTGAGTCTGTTCAATTGCATTCTCCAAAGGTCTTCGGGCTGCACGATGAGGGTCGGCGCGTGCTCTGATCTTTCTCATCGTCGGGCTGGCGTGCAACTTGACAGCGTGTTGGCGCAAAAAAAATTGCTCGGTGGTGTTAGGGATTTTTTATCGCCCGTGGTCCGCACCAATGGTGTGCAGAATAGGCCCGCCTGATCCGAAGGCAATCGCACTCACGGGGTGGTCCGGTGCCTAAATTGTTCAAGCATTGCGGTCGCCTCGGGGCCAGCCGTACGCTCCCATTCGACAATGGCCTGCTGGGCCGCGATCTGCAGCGACGCGCGCAGCGGAGCCGACGGCTCGTCCACGGCTATGTGCAGATCTTGCAAGTGCTGGCGGTTCTGGGCGGCGCGATGCTGTAGCCGCAGCCATTGTCGGAATTCAGTGATTTCGGCTGCCTGGTCGACCGCGCGCCTTTGCTTGGGTGACAGAGCCGCGTACGCCTTCTCGTTGACTGTGGCGAACGACAGTGGCATTGCGTACTCGATGGTCGTGAAGTACGGCAACCATTTCAGCAGCTTTTGACCGGCCGCACCGTCACCTGATGACAGCACGGCATTGATGGAGCCGTTTCCCAAGCGAGCCGGCACCTCCGCAAATGACAAGGCTTCCGCCCGGGCGCCAACTGTCTGCATGACCTTGGCCGACGTAGCGTCGTACGTGCGGATGGAAAGCGTCCGCAGCACATCAGCGCTGGCGATCGGTTTGGCCGACCAGAGCCCCGATGCCGGCCAGGGTGTCACATAGAGGAGATGCTGGCCGAGTTGCTCGAACGCCTCGACATAGAGCGGGCGCGCGAGGTCTGCCAGCCGCTGCGCGTCCTTGACCTCGTTGGTCACGAATGGCAGGGAAGACAGTGAGAAGATCGGATTCAACTCTGCCAATGCCCCTTCGTAGGCGTCGCCAGCCTCCAGGCGCCCATCGCGTACAGCCAACGGTATTTCAGAAGCGGGGATACCTGCGGAACCGTCATAGGATGCCACGATGTCCAGGGTGCCGGCCGTGCGGGCTTTCACTTCCTTGGCAAACTCCGCCAATCCTTCGCCGGGCATTGTGTTTGCGGGGTATTCGGTTGCCATGCGCCAGTGTGTTGGCTTATCACCCGCCGTGGGCTGCGCTGCGACTGCTGCCTCAACAGTAGCGGCGAGCGCCATCGCCGCGGAACAAAGGATCGCGATTAGCTTCATAGATCGACGGTCGCCAATGTCCAAATTCTTGGATCAGTGTGCAATGAATATTCGGGGGAGAGGCGGTTTCTGGGATCCCAAGGGCGACGTAGACGCGCTTTAGTGGATGCGCCTCACCGGAATGCCAGTCTTGCGGCCGGCGTGTCGTGATTGAAAAAAACCCGGCGCCAATCTCGTCAGGAGAAAACAAGGAGGCTGGCGGCGCCGGGGTCGTCGTAAAGCGGCTCTAGAAGTTGGTGGCACTGAGCGAGGCAGTCAGCTTCCGTTCTTCAGTCAATCTGGCGACAAGCGGCTCCATACCCGGCATAGGAAAGAAGCCTCTCAGTTTAATCATGCGTTTGAACCAGCGATTCAAAGCGGGTCTGCCTTGTAGATCAAAACCGTTGTCATCGGCGACCGCGGCGTAGGGAAAGCACGCGATGTCCCCGATGGTAGGCCAGTCGCAAGCCAGCCAGTGATGCCGGCCGAGCCGGTCCTCGAGAATATCCAATGCGGCATTGCCAGCGCGCTGCGCAGCGACAAGGTCCCCCGAGTATCCGAACTTTTGGATGGCACGCGAGAGGAACAAGCCATTCACTTCATTCTGCGCAAACTCCATCCACTGCATCACGGCTGCAGTCTGGCCAGGATCGGCGGGCAACCAGGTTCGATGCTTGTCGAACTTGCTGGCCAAGTACACAAGAATCGCCGTCGAGCCCCAGATGACCGTTCCGTCATCCTCAAGCGTGGGAACTTGCCCTCGCGGATTCAATTCCAGGTATTCGTCATTGACGATGTTTTTCCCGCCATTTGCTTGAATAAATACACTTTCGAAATTGATTCCAAGAATCGATAGTAGAAGACAGGCTTTGTAGCTATGCCCTGATGTTGGCCGGTGATATAGAAGCATTTCCTATCTTTGGTTACGAATGAATGAAATCCACCCAAAATTATCGGAAAACGACCTGCACCTAGGCTCGCCACATAAGGACGCGGTGTTATGAATGACTGACCTTATTTAGATTAAATTGGCAAAAATTTTTTTGCCATCAATTTTTTTTGATCGGGGGGTATTTGGTCGTTTTCCCCGTCGATCAACAAAGCGGGAGTGCGCATTGGAAGGGGGTGTCACCAAGCAGCTGCACAACACGCACACATTTATTGCCTGGGCACCAAACAATTGTTATCAAGAGCAATCGATAAAGCTGATGTTTTCGCGTTGGCCAGCACTCACCCGATCAGATTGAGGTGGGTATTTCAATTCAGGGAAAACCCTTGATTCTTGCATCGAACTAGCCTTGCGTCGGCCTCATCGAAAAATTCGATTGCAGGATACGCATATTTCCCATTGGATTTGTTCATCAAACATTCAAACAATACGTGCCGAACCGGGTCGCCCCGTGCGGCGGCCAGAGTGAAGTTCTCTATTGCGACGGTCGACCGACTACTGATCTATGACCTCATTGAATGACTTGAACGAGCGGTCCAGCGGATTGGACGTGCGTCTCGCGGCCCGCAGTGGAAGATTGCGTGGCCACACAAGCGGTTTGGCGTCTGAGTACGTTCAAACGAACTGCGTCATCGTCCCGAAGGCACACGCTAGCGACTTCCTCGCGTATTGCTGGCGCAATCCCATTCCATGTCCCGTATTGGCAGTTTCGGATGCAGGCAATCCAGCCTTGCCATCGTGTGGGGCCGATCTCGATATCCGGACCGATATCCCGAGCTATCGGGTCTGGCGATCCGGAGAGATGGTCGACGAGGTGCCCGACATCATGTCGTACTGGCGCTTGGACTTGGTCACCTTTCTGCTGGGATGCTCGTTCTCGTTTGAGCACGCGCTGCTTGCAGAGGGGATCAAGCTGCGCCACGTGGAGCAGAAGAAGAATGTCTCGATGTTTCGCACCAACATCGAGACCACGCCATTTGGCCCATTTGGCGGAAACATGGTGGTCACCATGCGGCCAATGAGACCAGCTGATGCCATCCGAGCGGTCCAGATCACAAGCCGCACGCCCATGGTTCATGGGGCACCCATTCACCTTGCCCATGCGCACAGCATTGGCATCCAAGATCTTGCAGCGCCCGACTATGGCGATGCGGTTGACATCCACGCAGATGAGATCCCCGTTTTCTGGGGGTGTGGCGTCACGCCGCAAGTCGCGCTTCTGCAGGCGAAGCTGGATTTCTGCATCACCCATTCACCGGGATGCATGCTGGTCACCGACATGTTGAACAAAGACATCGTCGAACAATAAAGATAAATCAGGCATTCGACAGGGTGCCTACTGTGCGGAGGAAATGAAAATGTGGATCGGGGAAATCGGACAATCCGAACGTAGGACGTTGACCGCAGGCTTTCTAGGGTACGCGGTCGATGCATTTGATTACATGGTGTACACCTTCCTCATTCCGACGTTGTTCGTACTTTGGGGAATGACGAAGGCTGAGGCGGGATATATCGCCACTGCGTCGCTGATCAGTTCTGCAATCGGTGGATGGGCGGCGGGCATCCTGGCCGATAAATACGGTCGTGTCCGCGTCTTGCAGTGGACGGTGTTCTGGTTCGCGATCTTCACCTGCCTAAGTGGGTTCACCCAGAATTTTCATCAGCTTCTGGCGACCCGCACGCTTCAGGGGCTTGGTATGGGCGGAGAGTGGGCGGTGGGCAGCGTGCTGATCTCGGAGACGATTGCCGCCAAGCACCGCGGAAAAGCTGCAGGTCTTGTGCAGAGCAGTTGGGCGGTGGGTTGGGCGCTGTCGGCAATTGCATTTTGGATGGCCTACGCGTACCTGCCTCAAGAACTGGCCTGGAAGGTGCTCTTCTGGGTGGGCATCCTGCCAGCACTTCTGATCGTGTATGTGCGTCGGAACGTGGCGGAGTCGCCCGTGTTCGTGCAGGAAAAGCAACGCCGCATGCAGCACGAGGAATCCTCGAACTTCATGCAGATCTTCTCCAAGGACCTGCTGGGCACGACGATTCTGGCGAGCCTCTTGGCCAGTGGTATGCAGGGCGCCTACTACTCCGTTACGACTTGGCTGCCGACGTTCCTGAAGACCGAGCGTCATCTCTCGGTGCTGGGCACCAGTTCCTACTTGTTGATCCTGATTACCGGGTCTTTCATTGGCTACCTCTGCAGCGCATGGTTGTCCGACACCATCGGCCGCCGCAAGTGCTTTGCGGTGTTTGCTGCAGCCGGGATTGTCCTGGTGCTGGCGTACACCAAGTTCCAAATCACGGATAGCGCGATGTTCTTCCTCGGCTTCCCTCTGGGCTTCTTCCTGTCCGGCATTTTCTCGGGCATGGGCGCATTTCTGGCCGAGCTGTACCCAAATAGCGTGCGTGGATCGGGGCAGGGCTTCTGCTACAACTTTGGCCGTGCCGTCGGCTCAATCTGTCCGGCCATCATCGGCTTGACCAGCGGTACATATGGACTTGGCGCGAGCATTGGCGTCGTATCCGCAGGCTGCTATCTGGCGGTGATCCTGACCGTGTTCGCACTGCCCGAAACACGGGGCAAGGAATTGGGACACGCGATTGCCTGAGCGTTGCATAACTTTGCTGTTGAAGGATGAAATCGATATGAGCCTGTATTCCAATCACCCGTCGAAACGCTGGCAGTTCTGGATCGACCGGGGCGGCACGTTTACCGACCTTGTGGGGCGTGATCCTGAGGGCGGCTTCCATACGCTCAAGATGCTGTCGGAAAACCCCGAGCAGTATCGCGACGCGGCTGTGGAGGGGATTCGACGGTTGCTCGCGCTGCCGGCGGGCGAGATGATTACGCCCGAGCGAGTGGAATGCGTGAAGATGGGGACAACGGTGGCCACCAATGCGTTGCTCGAACGCAAGGGGGATCGCACGCTGCTTGTGACCACACGGGGGTTCCGCGACGCGCTGCGCATCGCGACCCAAGCGCGCCCGCAATTGTTTGACCGCAACATCGTTTTGCCGGAGCTGCTGTACGAAGAGGTGATTGAAGCCGACGAGCGCATGAGCGCCTACGGTTCAACCGTGCAGGCGCTGGACGTCGAGGCGCTGAAGGCGCAATTGAAGGCTGCCTTTGAACGTGGCTTGCGCGCCTGTGCCATCGTGTTCCTGCACGGCTATCGCTATCACGAGCACGAGTTGCAAGCCGAGGCTATTGCCCGTGAGATCGGCTTCACACAGATTTCCGTCTCCCACAAAGTCAGCCCGCTCGTTAAGTTTGTCCCACGTGGCGATACGACCGTGGTCGATGCTTACCTGTCCCCGATCCTGCGCCGCTATGTCGAACAGGTTGCGCAGCAGATGCCCGGCGTTCGCCTGTTCTTCATGCAAAGCTCGGGCGGATTGACCGAGGCTCAACGCTTTCAAGGGAAGGACGCCATCCTATCGGGGCCGGCCGGCGGCATCGTCGGTATGGTTCGTACCGCGCAGGCTGAGGGCCATCCGAAAGTGATCGGCTTCGACATGGGCGGTACGTCCACGGACGTTAGTCACTATGCTGGTGAGTTTGAGCGTACGTTCGATACTGAAGTGGCTGGCGTTCGTATGCGTGCGCCGATGATGAGCATCCACACGGTCGCAGCCGGTGGTGGCTCCGTCATTCAATTCGATGGGGCACGGCTGCGTGTCGGGCCGGAGTCTGCCGGAGCGAACCCCGGCCCGGCAAGCTACCGTCGTGGTGGGCCGCTGGCCACTACCGATGCGAACGTGATGCTGGGGCGTATCCAGCCTGATTGGTTCCCCAAGGTGTTCGGGCCCGCCGCGGACGAGGCCCTGGACCGCGGCGTCGTGGTCCAGCGCTTTGAAGCCATGGCGCGTGAGATGACCACTGCATCGGGGCGCGCGACGTGTGCCGAAGAAGTGGCAGCCGGTGCGTTGCAGATCGCCGTCGGCAGCATGGCAAATGCGGTCAAGCGCATCTCGGTGGCGCGCGGCTATGACGTCAGCACCTACACGTTGCAGTGCTTCGGCGGCGCAGGCGGGCAGCACGCCTGCCTGGTGGCCGACGCGTTGGGTATGACGCACGTCCTGGCACATCCGTTTGCCGGGGTGCTGTCGGCCTATGGGATGGGCTTGGCTGACCAGATTGCCCTCCGCGAGATTTCTGTTGAGCGTGCGCTGGATGCAGAGGGACTTGCCGCCGCCCTCGAGCAGGCACGCAAGCTTGAAGCAGAAGCACGTCGCGAGTTGGAAGCCCAAGGCGTTGCGCCGGACCTCATTCGTAGCCGCTATCAACTGCAGGTGCGCTATAACGGCACCGACACGGCACTCACGTGCTCCTACGACCCGCAAAGCCCGGCGCAATTTGCCATTGCCGCGCTGCGCGATCAATTCGAGACGGCGTACCGCCAACGCTTTGCTTTCCTGATGCCAGACCGGGAACTGGTGATCGAGGCTGTGAGTGTGGAATGCATGCTACCTGGCGAGCCCGTATCCCAGGCGTCGGCCGGCACAGTGACTTCGCATGCCGCAACCCCGCGCTCGCAGGTCAAGATGTACTGTATGCAAGACATCGAGCCTGCCGGCTGGCGCAATGCGGGCCTGTACATCCGGGAGGAGATGGCGCCGGGGGCAACAGTCGACGGCCCGGCCGTCATTGCCGAGCGTAACTCCACCACGGTTGTCGAGCCGGGCTGGCGAGCGGAATTGAGCGGTTCAGGTTGTCTCGAACTACGGCGGGTGCGCGCACGCGTCAGCGGTCACGCAGCGGGTACGCATGTCGACCCGGTGATGCTGGAGGTCTTCAACAACCTGTTCATGAACATCGCCGAGCAGATGGGGCTGCGTTTGCAGAATACAGCCTACTCGGTGAACATCAAGGAGCGCTTGGACTTTAGCTGTGCGCTGTTTGATGCGCAGGGCAACCTGATCGCCAACGCACCGCACATTCCTGTGCATTTGGGTTCGATGAGCGAGTCCATCAAGACGGTGATGACGCGTAACCCCGATATGCACGCTGGCGATGTGTTCGTGCTAAACGACCCATACCACGGTGGCACGCACCTTCCCGATATCACGGTGGTCACGCCCGTGTTCCTTGAGGAGGACACGCGCCCACGCTTCTATGTTGCATCGCGTGGTCACCATGCCGATATCGGCGGGGTGACTCCAGGCTCGGTCCCTCCATTCTCAACGTCGATTGAGGAAGAGGGCGTGCTGATCGATAACTTCAAGTTGGTTGAGCAAGGCCGACTGCGCGAAGCTGAAATGGTGGCGCTGCTCAGCAGCGGAACGTATCCGTCACGCAATCCCTCGCAAAACATGGCGGATTTGCGAGCGCAGATTGCAGCCAATGAGAAGGGTGTGCAAGAGCTGCGCGCAATGGTTGCCCACTATGGGCGAGACACGGTTAGCGCCTACATGCAGCACGTGCAGGACAATGCTGAAGAGTCGGTGCGGCGCGTTATTACGGCGCTCAAGGATGGCCAGTTCACGCTCCCGCTGGATAACGGCGCGCAAATTTGCGTGTCGGTCAAGGTGGATGCGCAGCGCCGTAGCGCGGTACTCGACTTTACGGGAACAAGCGGGCAATTGCCCAACAACTTCAACGCACCGAAATCCATCACCATGGCGGCGGTGCTGTATGTGTTCCGCACGCTGGTGGATGACGCGATTCCGCTCAACGCGGGCTGTCTGAAGCCTATCGAGGTGATTGTTCCGGAAGGCTGCATGCTCAATCCGCGCGCACCTGCCGCCGTTGTGGCCGGCAATGTGGAAACCTCCAGCTGTATTACCAACGCACTCTACGGCGCCCTCGGTGTGATGGCTGGCGCCCAATGCACGATGAACAATTTCACCTTCGGCAACGAGCGCTACCAGTACTACGAGACCATCTCCGGTGGATCGGGGGCCGGCCACGGATTTAACGGCACGAGTGTCGTCCAGACACATATGACCAATTCGCGCTTGACCGACCCCGAAGTGCTCGAGTTGCGCTATCCCGTTCGCCTTGACGCCTATGAGATCCGCCACGGTTCCGGCGGTGCAGGCCGCTGGAAAGGCGGCAATGGCGGCCATCGCCGAATCCGATTCTTGGAGCCGATGATCGCATCCATCCTGAGCAACGGGCGTAGCCACGGGGCCTTCGGCGCTCAGGGCGGAGCACCCGGATGCGTCGGTCGAAACAGGGTGGTGCGCGCCAGCGGGGTCACGGAGGATCTCGACTCCTGTGCATCCGTGGCGATGGAGGCTGATGACGTCTTCATTGTGGAGACGCCGGGCGGTGGTGGATACGGCAGCGACCACGTCTGATCGCGGGGCCGCTCTCGACTGGACGATAGAACGGCCGAGAGCGCTCCGAAGCCTTGGGAAAAGCGGCTTACCAATACGTCGGGTGATATGAATCTAAAGTTCGTCGAGGCCTTCTATTGGGCATGCTCCCTCAGGAGCATTACCCGCGCTGCAGAGAAATTGCATGTCACGCAGTCCTCTCTCTCGAACCGCATCAGCACCTTGGAAGACGAGCTGGGCGTCAAGCTACTTGATCGCCGATCAAAGCAATTCCGGCTAACTAGCGCTGGCCAACGGTTCTTGACGATGTCGGTAAAGCTGCTGGGAATGCACCGCGAGATCAAGCTGGCGATGGGGGGCGTCGATGACACGCCGACCGTGCTGCGGTTGGGCGCTGTCGAATCGGTGGCCCATAGCTGGCTTTCTTCCTGGCTCAGGCATGTGCGCCAGGGGAACATGAACCTTGAGTTGCAGCTCACCATCGAAACGTCGCCGGTTCTGATGGAGTCAGTCAAGAAAGGCGCTCTCGATATCATCTTTGCAGCGGGGGCGGTGCCCGAAAAGGAATTCAGAACATTCGCGCTGCCACCCATGCAAATGTGTTTCATTGGGGACGATTCTTTTTCAGACACGCACGCCTATGAGCTGAGTGACATTGCGGGCTCCGACCTCCTGACGTTTCAACGTGGCTCACAACCACACCAGGAGCTTCTGCAACTGTTTCGCCAGCATGGGGTCGAGCCACCCCGCATTCATACCATCTCCTCAATCTCCGCATTAGTGCAACTGGCAGAAGACGGCTTCGGTATCGCCACGCTACCGGAAAGCGTCATTTCGCGTGCAAAAGGGCGAAGTCGACTGACTCGCCTGCGCAGCGCAGCAACCCTGCCTCCTCTTCCTCTTTTCGCCACTTACCGGGAAGATCCGGCGTCTGGACATCTGGATGCACTGTTCGAATCCCTTTTTGTCTTTCTGAACCTACCCAACGGACCTGCACAAACAGTGCAGTCTGAGGTTCGTGACGCTTAGACCCGCCCACAACACCGGGGCATCAAGCGGTGGTCCGCACCGTGTTGACGACATGGCACAAAGGAAGACTCGAACGAGTCGGGGAAGGGATTGCAACTGCTACGGCGGATGGCCAACGGTATTGCGATTACATCGAATGTCCCATGATCAATCTTTCTAGCTTGCAATATCGTTTCCGCCGCGCATCCAAGGAGGAATGCCGCGACCTGATCAAAGCGTGCCACCGCGTGGCACCGGGCGGGGCAAGTACCGTCGACGTCTATCTGCGGGACTGGACCTGGTGGATCCACGAAGGCGACTTGCGTTTGCCCTCCAACGTCGTGAACGACATCAACCTGATTGTGACTGGCGATGTGATCGTCGACGGCTGGTATGACGACTACCTTGGAGGCGGGTTGCTGGCCGTATTTGGCTCCATGCGCTGCCGCCATGTTTTCTCGTGGTACACGCTGTATGTTGCTCGCGACCTGTTGGTGCAAGGTCTGAACCTGCAATATCACAACGACTGGGTCTTCGAGTGCGGCGGGCAGGTTGCCGCACGGGCCTTCATCGGCGCCGACAAGTCGTGCCTGTTCGATCTGAATCGTTCCGATCTCGAAGGCTACTACTCCACTCTGGACTTCGATGCGAAGAGCAGCCTTAGGCCCTACCGAATGCTCGGTCTGCTCGAAGGCGAAGAGGACGGGTGCAAGGTCGAAGCCGCGAGCGCCGAGGGCTGCGAAGACGAAGAACAGGACGAATACGATGACTTCGAGACCCCGAGCTCAGCCGAAGTCATCGCTCACGTGAAGGCCGCTGACGCCCAGAGGCGCTCGGCCTTTTCCACACCGGAGCCCGCTCCTGCCACCGTCTGGCGCGAAGCGCTGCACCCAGATACCGTGCTTGCGCGCCTGGTCGATCTGGTTGCCAGCCACGGCTGGGACGTGGCCATGCGCCCCAAGCTTGAGCCTGAGCTGCAGGTTTTGCTAGCGGACCACGCCGATGCTCGCGTGCGCTGGGCGCTAGCAACCTCTCCAGACGTGTCGGAAGTGCTATTGCGGCAGTTGGCCAATGATCCAGCGCACGTTGTGAGGGCAGCGGTGGCCAGTCACGCGCGCTGTCCCTCCGACCTGTTGACAGGTTTCGCCGTGGACGCCGCGGCTGACGTCCGGGCGGCCGTGGTGCATGCGCACGGCCGTGGTCTGGCCGAATGGGTGATACGGATGGCAGGTGATCCCTGTACCGTCGTCCGCCGCGCCGTCGCCGTTATCCCCAACCTGCCGCCGGATGTGGTGGCGCGACTGGCCAGCGATGCAGATGACGTCGTCAGGCACCGGACGATGCGTGTTCAGGCGCCATTGCTCGACCCCATGCTTGCCAGGTTCGTGGCATGCACACCGAAGTGCTGATGCAAGCGATCTCTGCGTGTGACACAGCCCCAGGCTATTGAGGGACATCTGCATCGGAGTCGAACGCTACTTCACTCCCGATCGATACCCGGAGCGACTCTCGCCTAGCCCTAGAAGAGCTTCCTCATCCCGGCCGTCTGATGCACAGCTCCCGCTATTGGCCGGGCCAGCCATCGATTTCACTCACTGCTGTCAGTGAGCGACGATCCCCATCAATATGCTGTCTCTTGTCCTGATCATTGCTGCTGTCTGCCTCGTCACCTCAGCGGCGTGGGCACTTTGGCGCTATCCTGCGCGGCTTACAGAAGATGCCGCCGCGGAATCCCCCCAGGGGTTCATTCAACGGCAGGTACGTTACCAAATCGCATTCGGTGCGCTGGCGGCGATTGTCGTCGTACTTGCTCACCAGCTATCTCCCCCGGAGCGCGCGCGAATGTTCGGTATTGGAGCACTCGCGTCGCCAGTCCAAATGGAAGCTTTTGGCCTTCCTCACGTAGATGGTGTCTCTTGGGTGCAGGGCGGCTGCTTGCTGACACTTGGTTTCGGCCTGGCCACGTTGGCACTCGTGTTCGGTTCTCTGCGCAACATTCAAAATTGGCCGGCTTTTTTCGGCAAGTTTGGTTTTTGGGTGATCGCGATATCGGCGGTCAATGCGCTGTCAGAAGAACTCATTTATCGGGGGGCGATCATTGCAGTAGCGCGGGAGCTGTGGGAGCCATCGCAAGTCGCGCTCTTATCGGCGGTTCTTTTCGCACTGGCGCATGTCTGTGGGCAAGCCTCCGGTTTTGCCGTTGTCACCGGGTCCGCAGTGGTGGGTTGGTGTCTCGCGATTGTAACGATGCAGACCCATGGATTGTTTTGGGCGTGGTGCGCGCATTGTGTCCAGGATGTTGTGATCTTTCTGTCATTCCTAGGGGCGATGACTGATGCAATGCATCACCATGACGCAGCACAAAGTAGCGGCCCTGTTGCCTAAGAGACCTCCTTTGATATCGCGAACAAAACGGATCGACAAATCGACCAAGGGCCAGCATTCGGTGCCAGATTTTTGGTTGCGCCTTTTATGCTTAGAGGCGCTCACTGCGCTCATGTCAAGGCAAACTCTACGCACGAGCGCGAGTGGGGAGAAGGAGCGTCCGTAGTGCCGACTCTCGTCTGGAAATCCACTTCATAGAGCCGTACTGCCGAATGGGTGGCAGGGTAGGCTCTGAATACCGACAACAGCGGATCACCGTTGCTCAACGCTGCCAATGCGTAGAGCCACGGACCATCGGCCAGCCTATTTCGGGTGTAGCGCAGTAGCGCAGCACAGATTGAGGGATCGTTGTGCTCGACAGCGATAAAGGCAAGGTAGAGATAGGGGAGCGCCTGTCCATGCGCAGGAAGAGGTGGTCGACCGCGCAGCCATGCGTAAGCGTTGTAGGTAGGACGCATCCACGCCAACGGGCGCGAGTAGCGTTCCACGTGCGCCTGCCGCAGGGAGGACTGGTCCCAGGCAGCCATAACGGCACACAGATGTCCGCCTCTCACTGCCAAGAAGAAATCGCGGGCTTGCAAGGTATCGCAACGACCTCCCGGTTGGAAGTCGGCAACGTCGAGCACAGGTGCCCAGTTACCTATCCGGTGCATGTTGAGAAAGTGAACGACCGCGGGCAACGCATTGGCATCGGCGCGCCGCAGTTCAACGCCGTCAAGTTCCAGTTCGGGCCGTCGTTGTCCTAAGCGCAGCGCCAGCACGGTCAGCTCGCCAAACTGTTTCCATTGAGGCATGCCGGCACGCGTGGCGGTGAGACTTCGAAGCGCTGGTTTGTTGTCATCGTAGACGAGCGCGTAGGTTGGCAACGGGTCCGTACCATCGAGTGTTTGCAGTGCACGGAGTAGCTGCGTGGCCAGCCCTCGCCCTCGATGGGCGCGATCGACGCGGATGTCAGAAAGAAGTGCTGCGCGTTGGGGACTGCCGTTCAGAACAACAGTCGTGATGCTACGGGCGGCTGTAGCCACCACGCGCCCTGTCAAGGTATCGCGACCCATGATTACTTGCACCTTGTCCCCTTGCAGACGACTGGCGGAAAAATAGGAAGGCTCGCGGCGCAGGCTAATGGCGGTGGCACCTTCAATCCAATCCGAGGCCATGCGCTCGCGCAACTGTGCGTCTTCTTTCGCATGAGCAAGTGAGAACGTGTAGCAACTCACGACGACTGTCCACCTTCCACCATCGGGGTGTCCACGTTGGCCGCTATCGGCATCGTCTCCAAGGGGCGCCAGAGCCGGGGCCCTTCCGCCATCCAGCGGCGAGCGAATGCCAGATACGTCATGGGAGCTGTGGTCGGATCGACGCGCAGAAGCCTGGGCGCCTGATGCCAACGCACGGCCGGGTAGCAGTGATGCACCCGATGCAGCGAACGGTGTAAGGTTATCCATCCCAGGGCAGGCGGCAACAAGATGTCTTGCGTGATCGCGCCAGGATCCCGTCGAGGGGTAGAGGCTGTGACCGGAACACCATAGTGTTCGGCCTGCGTCAGCACGAAGTCGAACCATGACAGCACGGTCGCAGGTACAACATAGGCCCACAGAAGCAACTGTCTTACCGCAGCCGACTGCCAGGCACCGAAGCCGATGGCAGCGATGAATATGACCATCCAGGCAAGCGCCATGGTTCGCTGCCAATATCGTGACGGCGGCACCATCGTCCAGCCAACCCGATTCTGATGATAGGCAACCCAAGGCACCTCAAGCGGTGCAAGCAACCAGATCCAGCGTGTCTTCCAGCTCAGCACATAAAGCCGACCCTCCGGGTCTGCATTGGTGCAGGTAGCGCGATGATGGCGGAGATGAAAGTAGCGATACGCGATGAAGTTCACGCCGAACAATGCAGCGCAAACGATGCCGATCGCGTCATTCGCGCCATGGTGCGATAGAAATGTGCGATGTACGGCCATATGCTTTGCCTCTTGGCAACCCGCCAGAAATAGCGCTTGGGAAAGCGCCAGCAATACATGCAGCCAAGGAGACGACGTTACCGCGATTAACGCCGTATTGAGCAGCACGGTGGCGAGGAAGAGAAGACTGGGCAGGTCGTCATGCCAGCTTGGTTGCTGATGCCCATGGTGCGTCACTGCTGGTGACATGGACCCTCCTACAGCAGGCAGGCCAGATGGCGCGTGATGCGTTTGAGCATCTGCAACGGCATCACCCGCCAAAGCGGGGACAGGCTTGAGAGTGGAATGGTGCCTCGCAAGAGCACACCATAGTCGAGCGAGCGTTTGTGGGGGAAGTAGTTGGACTTGACGTCGACGATCTTCGTGAAGCCTCGCCCACGGTAGTAGCGCAGTTGCGGATCGAGCGGCATGCCGGAGCGTCGCGCGCGCACGTACGCTTCGATTGGGCCCTGCGGATGTTGTTGCCGCCATTGGCCCAATCCGGGAATGGGAGACCCAAGATAGACATGGCGCCATCCGCACTTAAGCGCATAAGGCCAGAAGAATGCCAGCAGCGCGTCAACGCCGTCGCCGCGGCGGCTGGTCAGGCTGATACCGAAAAGTGTTGTTGTCTCCTGAGGGGCTGGTAGCAACGTACAGTCTCGCCAAGTTCGGACGTGACGATGGAAGTCATGCGCTACTGGCTTAAGGAAAAGAGACGCAAGCAATTGTCCCGTCTCGGCACAGAAGGCACCCAGTGCAAGGTCAGGGTAGGCTGCGATGCGCTCTTCCAATTCGATCTGCGAGGCCACCTGATCGGTATCCCACTTGTCGTGCTCCAGCTTGAGCAACGCAGGCAGGTCATGCCGTGTGAGGAGTCGACCGTAGATGCATTGGCGAGAGGCCTCATGCATCTTGGTATGCATGAGCGAGCTCAGAGCATGGTTCATGGTGAGGGCGGTTGGGCGCGGAGAGTGATTGGCTGATTGCGTATATGCAATGGAATTTCAGCCGCATTTCGCCAAAACCGGATGTCAGGCAGATGAAATACCTGATTATCGATTGTTAAAATATGCGCCGTGATACTTTCCTCTAAGATTGACTAAAACAAAGATAAATCGATAACGTAAATATCAGCCATCGATAACGTCGATGTTGATCGATCGAAATAATTCGGTAGCCAAAGAAATGATGCTGCTTTAGTCTCCCAAGTGCCGTTTGCTAGGTACAAGAACTTCATTGAGGGCGCTACGATCTGCCCTTCGAAAAAAACGTGCGTCTTGACGCGCTCGTACCGAAGAGGTGCGCACTGCAAGCAAAACGGAGGGGGCTGGTACGCCAGTTGATCTGGGACAGAGTGACAGAATGTGGCAGTATCCATGGGCAGTGAGATCTTATTGGTGGTTCAAGATCAGGCGCAGCGCGACCGGCTGTCATTCGTACTGAGGGACGCGGGACATCGCGTTCAGTGCGCAGATGGGCTTGAGCAGGTTCAGGCCATGGTGTACAAGTCATGCCCACACATGATGCTGATGGAGTGGGCTTGGCCGCAGCCACAGCAAGCGATTGACCAATTGCTGGCATTGCGCTCTGACGCATACCTGCGGCGATTGCCCGTTATCGTATTCTCTCGTCACAGTAGTATCCAGGCCAAGATCTCAGCATTGAATGCTGGAGCCGACGACTACGTCGTCGACCCATGTGATCCTGCCGAGCTCCATGCGCGTATTCGTTCGATACTGCGTCGATGTCCGACACAGCACGCCGATAACAGTGTTCAGTTGAATGACTTAAGACTGGCCCCCCTCACGCTGAGCGTGACTGCTGAGACGCCCTCTGGTCAGCGCCCAATTCGAGTCAGTCCATTGGAATTCCGTCTACTCCACTTTTTGGTCATGCACCCTGAGCATCTGCATTCGCGCGCTAAGTTGCTTGACCGGGTGTGGGGCGGGGGTGCGTACGTCGGCGAGCGCACGGTCGACGTTCATATCCGAAAATTGCGCGTGGCCCTCGCCGGGACTGCTTGTGATGGCCTGATTCAGACGGTGCGGGGCGAGGGTTATCGGTTGGCGAGAGGCAGCGTTGCTCTTCTGGTGGAACGGCCCTCTGAGAGCAGCTAACAAAACGCAGTCATTGTGCCGTGTGCGACCGGCAGGCCAATGCCGTTTGGGAACAACTGCATCTGGCTTCGCTCAAGCGCCTAGCCAAGCTTGAAAATCAACTTCCAGTACGAGATTTCGACATGTTTATTATCTGGCACCGGCTTGGCATTCTGATTCTCCTAGTCCCAATTGTCGTTTTTGTGACCATACAGCTTGTCGTTGATGCGGCTCTTGGGCAAGGCTTCTATATCGCGCATCTCTGGCCAAAAGTAGTTGGTGGCCTGTTGACTGCTTTGGCTGTTGGCGCTTTTGGCTACTCCATGAATAAGAATGAACCGAGGCCACGTAAGCATCGCCTGTTCTTCTTGCCTGTCGAATATTGGTCTGCTGTCGTCGCAGCACTCACAGTCGTTATGGCTGTGCGCAGTAATTAGCCGGTAGCAGCCGCGTGCCTGCAATGTTCAACTACATGGGGATGGGATGAAGTTCAGGAAATCGCTTTTTTTCTCTCTTGCTGCTGCCCTCGTCGCCACGACGACGGCGATGGCGGCGGAAGTACAGTTCGATAAGGTTGGTATGAGCATTGAAGTTCCCACCGGGTGGCAGACAAAGTTGGTGGAAGAGTCTGGGCGTACCTTCCTGCTTCTTAAGCGGCCGGTAGCACCCGCCGACGTTGCGGCACTCAGCTGCCAAGTGAATCGCTTTGACATGCCGCAGAGTATGGGCCGATACACTCAGGCGCAACTGAATGATGCATACGAAAGAAAGCCTATGTCGAGAGGAGATTGGCTGACCCGATTTCAAGAGTTCGGAGGCTTCTCCGTGTCGGAAATTGACTTCGGAAAGTCGAGTCTAGGTGGGGATGTTGCGTACTGGTCCGTTGCAACGTTGACTGATGAAAAGGCCCCCCAGGGTTATCAAATGATGGTTAAGACTCTACTCAGCCAGACACCACGGTACGGTTGGAATGTTCAATGCTCGGTCATGTCCCCAGATAGGACGAAGGTGAAAGGAGTGTTCCGCACAAACGAAGTATTGTTCGACCGCATAATCGGAAGCTTCAAACACTTCTGATGGTTCTGTTGCTCAAGCCGGCTGCTCAAACAAAGAAGCACTGGGCGCGTCCCCTGCCAGAAGTTGGAGCACGACTCATCCGGCTAGCGCACTCGCAGTTGAGCGCCAAACTAAGGCACCCCTGCACTGAATGAGTATGAATATGGCCTCCCCTGGGCGAACGTTTGCTCTTCAGCTCATCGTCTCGCTGGCCATCCTGATTCTGATTGGAGTAACAGGCGCCGATTTTTTTCATCGAGACAAAAAGTTCATCGTACTGAAGCACACGCTCGTTTACGGTGCGTTTGCACTTTCCATCAGCTGGCTCGGCCTTCGGGTCACCCTCGTTCGAGCCATTTGGGGTAAGCGATTGAGCCTGTCGGCCCCGCAATGGCGTCGCTGTGTTGTCGCACTCGCGGCGCTATTCGCGGGGCTTGCGGCCCTGAACCTTACCGTCGCCTTCAGAGCGCGGCTGGCGGTCTGGTTGAATTACAAGCTCTTCGGGGCCTTGGCAATTTTCTGCGCTGAGATTTTCGGCATCACTTTGTGGTTGCGCCGTAGCCCGGATGGCAGCGCCTGACGGAGTGCGAAAGCATGCTGCCACCTATCCCCCAACAGTATGTTAAGTACCTGCGTCCCGACGGCGTGTTTGAAGGGTCTACCCACGGAGACGCGGAGCCGGGATATGACGCGCTGTGGCCGCTCGAGAAGATAGCCGACTACAATTCCGACGTTGAAATCGAAGTCTATGCCCCTCGATTTATAGCCTTTGGTGGGGACGGTGGCGGAGAGTTGCTCGTGTTTGATGCCTGCGCGCAACCAGCGAAACGGTACGAGCGCCAAGACGATTCTGACCGAGGACGGCCCGATCCGTATTTAAGTGCCGCGCGACCGGGATGGCAGCTTTGCCCCGCTGCTGATTCCCAAGCACGAGCGGCTTCACGGGTTTCGGCGAAAAGATCGTCGCCATGTACGCCCGAGGCATGGCCGCGCGCGAGATTCATGGCCTTACTGGAAGTGGCACCCTGTCTTGTTACGGGAACGCAGAGCTGCCAAAACAGGCTCAAGCTGCTCAATGGCAGGAATTCGCTCGCAGGCCAGTGGGATGGTGCACCACGGATAAGGTAGCTGGACCAGCCAACTATCAAATACAGGCTGCGAAGTTTCCGGTGGTAGTACTTCCATCGCCTCAATCACGATGTCGAGCGTTTGCACACGTTGGCCCTGTTCATCGCCTGAGAAGGTCCAGACATAGCTTCCGCACCCGACGCGCACAGCATCGGTAAGCTTATCGGACATGCCGACGAGCCAATCGCAGCTATAGCGCGTTACCCCGCGAACTGGACGCGAGTCCGCTAGGCAGAACGTGTAGACGTTGTCATAAGTCTGCCCGAAACGCCTGACGAGCACATCGGTGATAGCAGCTACCCCCTCGCTACGTGCAGGAAAGGTGATGGCGCTCGAGTTGACCGTCATTTGCAGAGTTGCGTCGGAGGCGAACGTTTGTGCCATCAGGTGCGGGCGATTTTCGTCTTTTGCTCGAATGTAGGTTCGAATCAACGTTTCAGGATCAAAAGAGGCCAACATTTGCGAAGTAGTGTGCTGCATATGATGAGTGCGAAAGGAAGCTCTTTGCATAGAGCGTCCGGAAAGCTCGGAAAAAAAATGGAGCGTTTATTGATCTTAGAGGGCATCCGATTCAGACAGGTAGACCTTATGCCCAGGGATCGCCACAATGATGGTGACAATGTCAATCTCTTGTCTAGCGAGAATTTTGTATTGCGATTGATCAAAAAAATATGGAACGCCACCCTGAATCTCTGGACACAGTCACCCACTTAAACTAACGGGTAGGCAAGCTCGCTCGACCTGCTGATGGGTGTGATGTCGCGTTGTGGGCCAGTCCCGAGCGGTTCAACGCTATGTGGCGACGGTGCGCGCTGACGAGGATGCACTCACACAGGCCATCGTCGCGCTGGCGGCCGACTACGGTCGCTATGGCTACCGACGCATCACGGCGCGTCGGCGTCGCTCGGGGCTCACCAGTTTCCCGAAGCGACCTCCTTGAGCATCGCCTTCTCCAGCGACAGGTCGGCAACCAGCTTGCGCAGCCGGGCGTTCTCGCGCTCAAGCTCCTTGAAGCGTTTGGCTTGGGCGTGCTGCAAGCCGCCGTACTCCTTGCGCCAGCGGTAATAGCTCTGCTCGGAAATACTGGCCTCCTTGCAGGCCAGTTGGGTGGTCTTGCCACTGCCCATCGCTACTTCGATGAGGCGCAGCTTCGCGATGATTTGTTCGGGGGTAAAGCTCTTGCGAGGCATCTTGGGTTGCTCCTTGCCAGGGTTGAATTCTCTCTTTCAACCTGGACTCGAAACAACCGGTCACGTCAACCCACGACAGGAGCGTGCCTAACCACTTGTTATCTGGGCGGCCGACAAAGCGCACCTTAGCTGCCTCAAGCTCTTGCACAAGCGCCGGGTCTGTCACACGCAGCGTCTGGAAAGGATGCTCACCCTTTCCAGTGCGGCGGATGACGTCGACCTGCTGCTTCGTCAGCAACGCCTCGATACCGTCTGCTGTGAAGGTTCCCGTGATGTCCTGCTCGCCAATGGCGACGTCTTTGACCTTGCCCGCATGCAGCAGGAGCTTGAAATCGCTGTAGGGCAGGGTGTCAGCCTGATCAGACAGGAACAGCGTTTGGAACGCCAGCATGCTCAGGGCGACGATGACGGCGTACCAGAGCGAGAACCTCTGCTGCCGCGGTTGCATACTTTCTTTCACTTGGTCACCCACGCATGGTCGTGCCTCAACCAACATCTCGATCGAATCTTGATGTTCGTGCTTATACCGGCGCCGTGCTTGATGCGGATCAACGAGCTCGCAAGCAAACGCTGTCATCGATACATGCAAAACGGCTGCTGTCCCGTATTTCAGTCAGGCAAGCACGTACGCAACGTTCGCGCGAGACGGGCCGCTTCACTCGCATCAGCAATGTTGGCGAAGCCCATCACCAGGCCGCGCGGCACATGCGGCATCCGACCATTCGCATACCAGATCGAAAGTGGCAGCACGGCGAGCCCTGCCTCACGGGCACGCGCGGCAACGGCGACATCGTCGACAGGGCCCCCCGGGCCTTCGGCGAATTGCACGGCGAACTGGACGCCACCGGGCGGCAACTCGACATGCAAGCGCTCGCCAAACGCGCGTTCCAGCGCGTGCGCGATCAGCATGCGCCGCTGACCATACAACGCGCGCATGCGCTTCACGTGGCGTGCAAAATGTCCTTCTTCCATAAAATCTGCCACGGCCGCCTGCAACAACGTCGGCGAGCCGGCGTTCATGCTGCATGCCACTCGCCCGACGCGATCGATGGCGCGCTCCGGCACCACCGCATACGCGAGCCGCAAACCAGGAAACATCATCTTGCTGAACGTGCCGCAATAGATGACGTGATCATGCCGGTCCAGGCTCTTCAACGCCGGTAGTGGCCGGCCTTGATAGCGGAACTCACTGTCGTAGTCGTCTTCGACGATCCAGCGGGACCCTTTCTCCGCCCAGTCCAGCAGCGCCATGCGTCTCGCAAGCGAAAGTGTGTGCCCCAGCGGGCTCTGGTGAGACGGCGTGACCAACGCAAAGCGCGCTTGCGTATCCAGTTCGATACCCCGCTCGACGTTGATCCCTTCCTCGTCCACCGGCACCGGCACGAGCTGCATGCCAGTCTCGGCCAGAAAGCTGCGCGCGAGCAGGTAGCCGGGGTCCTCGTACCATACGTGGTCGTTCGGCTGCGCAAGACTGCGTAAGACGAGTTCTAGCGTTGCGCGATAACCGCCGGTCACGAACACCTGCTCCGGCAAGCAGGTGACACCGCGCGACAGCCCGAGATAGGTGGCGATGTGTTCGCGCAGCGGCCGGTAACCGGCCGGGTCCGGGTACGCAAGCACTGCGCGTTCGCCACTGCGCGCATGACGCGAAACGAGCCGATTCCAAACCTTGCGCGGAAAGGCGTCGAGGGCCGGCAGACCTGGCTGCAATGGTCGCGGCTCGCCGCTCATGGCCACGGCAATCGTCAACGGGCGCGTGGGGATCGGCGGTATCCGATGCGACGCGTCCGACGCCTTTTGTTCCCGCCGTCTTCCTGCGCCCCGCCTGCCTTCTGCCGCTGGCGGCGCTTCCCGGCGTGACGAACGCACCACCGACGCCGGCAGCGACGGCGACACAAACGTGCCGGCCGCCCCACGCATCTGCAGGTAGCCCTCGTCAACCAGGATCGTGTAGGCCAGCTCGACGGTGCCGCGCGCCGTGTTCAGCTGCGCTGCGAGGCCGCGCAATGCAGGCACCCGATCGCCAGGGCGCAGATGCCCGGCCGCGATCGCCGTCCTGAAACGCTCACAAATCTGCAGATAGATCGGCACTGTTTCCTGCCGGTCGATTTCGATGGTCAGTGCGGGTGTGGGAGCAGTCATGGCGGTCTCGTCGGCCAGGGAAACGGAAACGACTTGGACTAGTCATTTCGACAATTCTTGGCCCTTATTTATAGGGCGTGATTGTTCCACACTGGGTCTCAAGCGATGCGACGACAGCGACATGTTCAGACGGCGCTACGCCCTTCCAGCACCTTGTGCATTCACTGACTCTCATCTGGAGACTCTGCCATGAAGATCGTCGTAATCGGTGGTTCGGGCCTGATCGGCTCACGTGTTGTCACACTGCTCAGCGAAGCAGGTCATGAGGTACTTGCCGCCTCGCCGCGCAATGGTGTGAATTCCGTGACGGGCGAGGGCCTGAGCAATGCACTCACCGACGCGGATGTCGTCGTGGATGTGACGAATGCGCCGTCATGGGAGCCGCAAGCGGTGCTCGAATTCTTCCGCAGCTCGGCCCGCAACCTTGGCAAGGCTGAAGTTGCCGCAGGTGTGCGTCATCACATCGCGCTATCCATCGTCGGCGCCGACCGCATGGCGGAGAACGCCTACTTCACGGCCAAAGTCGCGCAGGAAGAGGCGATTGAAGCGGCCGGCGTGCCGTACACGATCGTGCGCGCGACGCAGTTTATGGAGTTCATTGGCGGCATTGCAGACTTCAGCACGGTCGCAGGCACGGTACGCGTCGGCGACGGCTTGTTCCAGCCGATCGCGGCCGACGATATCGCGGCGATCCTCGCACAGACCGCACTCGCCGCACCGCTGAACGGCACGATCGACATTGCCGGACCGGACCGCGCCCCCTTCGCCCAGATCATCGCGCGCTATCTGAAATCAATCGGCGATACACGCCAGGTCTTGACGGATCGCGACGCACGGTACTACGGCGGCCTCGTCGAGGAACTGTCGCTCGTGCCGCTCGGCGACGCTCGAATCGGCCGCATCGGTCTCGACCAGTGGTTCGCACAGGCAAAGGGCGGCTGATCACCGGCTGACATCCCACAACGCTCGGATTCGCGCATCACGCCGTTGCCGGGCACCGCCACGCGGTCATCTCATCAGGAGCGCATCATGACGCAACGCCTCAACTACTTTCAGCAATCCCCCGAACTGAGCAAGAAGCTCGTGGAGCTCAACACGCTGCTTCAGAAAACGACGATCGAAACGCACATCCGCGAGCTCGTCGAACTGCGCGTGTCGCAGATCAATGGCTGCGCCTTCTGCGTCGACATGCACGTCAAGATGGCGAAGATCCACGGCGAGCGTGAACTGCGCCTCTACCACGTGGCGATCTGGCGCGAATCGACGCTGTTCTCGCCGCGCGAACGCGCCGCGCTGGCATGGGCCGAGGTGCTGACCAACATGCCCGCCCTGGGCGTGTCTGACGAAATCTACGACAGCGTGCGCGACCAGTACTCCGAAAAGGAGCTGGCCGATCTGACGTTCCTTGTGGGCGCGATCAACAGCTGGAACCGGCTGAACGTGGCGTTCCGCATGGTGCCGGGGTCATCCGACAAGGCATTCGGGCTCGACAAGGCCCATCTGGAGTGATGCCATGAAAAATCCAGTGTCCTTTGCTGCAGCCGTGGTGTGCTCGTGCCTGCTGATGGCGCAGCTGGTTAAGGCAGCGCCGGAAGCGAGCGTTACGCCACTGCGCACGGAATCGTTGCCGGAGTATTCGGGCAAAGAAGTTCAGATGATCGTGGTGGACTATCCGCCCGGCTCGGTCGACCCCGTGCATCGCCATGACGCGCACGCCTTTGTCTATGTGCTCGAAGGCAGCATCGTCATGAGTTTGAACGGCGGAAAGGAGGTCACCCTCAAGGCTGGTGATACGTTCCACGAAGGCCCCAACGACGTCCATACCGTCGGGCGCAACGCCAGTGCCACGCAGCCGGCCAAGTTTGTCGTGTTCCTGATCAAGAAGAAGGGCGCGCCGGTCTTGATGCCGGTGAAGTAGCTGAGTCTTCCACGCAGGCATCGGCAACGCCGATGCCCTTTCATGCGGGCAAGAAGGGCTCCACCGCAGTGTTCTTGCCGCGCACTTTGTTTCCCCAAAAGAGCTGATCCGCCGGTCCGTGCATAAGCGGAGGGCGCCGCTTTGCCATTCGACACAACACGTGAGCTGGATCATGAGCACGTCGACAACGAAACTCTCGCGCCACGATCTGCGGATTGGCCGTTCGCCGGGCGATCGCCGGGCGCGCCTGGTCAGACCCGCCGTGTGCGTCCTTCCCGTTCTGATGGCCGCCGTGTTGGCCGGCTGTGCCAACTATGCCGGCATCACAAGCGACAAGCGCATGGCTGATGCCAGCACCTACGCCGCCACGCAGAGCATTCCCGCCGAGCAGGGCCGCTGGCCATCCGCTGATTGGGCCGCCCAATTTGGCGACGCGCAACTCAAGGCGTTGATCGACGAGGCGCTACAGACCAATCCCTCGCTGGAAAAAGCCCGTGCCCGTGTGGCCGCCGCCGCCGCGTTCAGCGAAGGCGCCAATGCCAACACGTTGCCGCAAGTGGGCGCCGGTTATTCATGGGCGCGCCAGCGGTTTTCGGAAAGCGCGCTGGTACCGCCCCCGTTTGCAGGCGCCTGGCAGTCGGAGAACAAGGCGTTCACCAATGCATCGTACGAACTGGATGTGTGGGGCAAGAACCGCGAGGCGCTTAAGTCTGCGGTGTCTGCACAGCATGCCAGCGAAGCCGAGGCGGAGCAGGTCAAGCTGACACTCAGCGGTGCGATTGCCCGCGCCTATAACGAACTGGCCCGTCTCTATGCGCTGCACGATATCGCACAGGATGAGGTCAGGCAGCGCCGCGAAGTGCTGCGCGTGACCAACGGGCGCGTCACGCTGGGCCTGGATACTGAGGTGGAGAAGCGCACCGCAGAAGCCAATCTGGCTGCTAGTGAAGTGGCACTCTCGTCGCTCGACGGCGGTCTCCAGCGCACGCGCTATCAGCTTGGTGCACTGCTCGGGCAAGGGCCGGATCGCGGCCTTGCGATCCGCCGTCCCGCCCTCGGCACTGGCGATGCCGTCCGCCTGCCAGACAACCTGCCGGCCGACCTGGTTTCACGCCGCCCGGATATCGTCGCCGCGCGCTGGCGCGTGGACGCGACCTTGCACGACATCAAGGTGGCCAAGGCGGAGTTCTATCCGGACATCAACCTGAGCGCCATGATCGGCCTCGATGCCTTCGGCTGGGGCCGCTTCCTGCGTGCCGCCAGCCGCACCGCCTCGGTTGGTCCGGCGATCCACTTGCCGATTTTCGATGGTGGCGCTTTGCGCGCCCAGCTCAAGGGCCGCTATGCCGAATTCGACTTCGCCGTGGCCCACTACAACGAGACCCTGGTCAATGCCTTGACCGAGGTTGCGACCCAACTCTCGGACATCCGCGCTGTCGACGCGCAGATCGACAACGCCGTGCGCGCCGATACCGCCGCGCGCCGCGCACAAACCCTAGCGCTGGCGCAATACAAGGCTGGCCTGACCACACAGCTGACGGCGCTGAACGCGCAGACCAACGCGCTGGCCAGCAGCCAGGCGCTTGCCAATCTGCGCATGACGCGCCGCGACGGGCAAATCGCCCTGGCGGCTGCATTGGGCGGCGGCTATACGGAGCCCGCCGTGAGCGAAGACGAAAAGGTGACGCGATGAACCAAACGACCCCCTCGGCCCACCCGGCCCCCGCTACCCAACAGACCGGCGCGCGCTCCGCTGCCGTCACTCAGCCCGCCAGCAGGAACACCCGCAGGCGCTTGCTGATCCTGCTTGGTCTGAGCGCCGCACTCGTCGCAGCTGGCTATGGCACGTACTACTACACCGTCGCGCGCTTCCATGAGGAAACCGATGATGCCTATGTCAACGGCAACCTGATCCAGCTCACGCCACAGGTGAGCGGCACGGTGGTCTCCGTCAACGCTGACGATACACAGATCGTGAAGGCCGGTGAGCCCGTGGTCACGCTCGACACGGCCGATACAAAGGTTGCGCTCGCTGCAGCCGAGGCGGCGCTCGGCCAAACCGTGCGGCAAGTCAGTGCGCTCTATGCGAACAACAATGTGCTCGCAGCGACGGTGCAGCAGCGCCAGGTCGACCTCGCTCGCGCAAGAGGGGATCTGCGCCGACGCGCCGAGGTGGTCGAATCCGGCGCGGTCGCTGCGGAGGACCTCGCCCACACCCGCGACGCAGTCACGGCCGCCGAAGCCGCGCTTGAGACTGCACGTCAGCAGCTTGCGTCCAACCATACGTTGACCGACCAGGCCACCGTTACCGGCCATCCCAGCGTGCTTGCAGCAGCTGCCAAGGTGCGGGAAGCCTACCTGGCCGATGCCCGCAATACGCTACCCGCGCCGGTCACCGGCTACGTGGCGCGCCGCTCCGTGCAGGTTGGCCAGCGCGTGGCCCCCGGAAACCCGCTGATGGCCATCGTGCCGCTTGACGGTGTGTGGGTCGATGCCAACTTCAAGGAAGTCCAGCTCCAGCACATCCGCATCGGTCAGCCGGTCGAACTGCATGCCGATGTGTATGGTGGCAAGGTGACCTATCACGGCAAGGTTGTCGGCTTTTCTGCTGGTACCGGCAGCGCGTTCTCGGCCCTGCCCGCGCAGAACGCCACGGGCAACTGGATCAAAGTGGTGCAGCGCCTGCCTGTGCGCGTTCAGCTCGATCCGGCTGAGTTGCGCGAGCATCCGCTACAGGTCGGTCTATCAATGCAGGTCGACGTGCAAACGCGCAAGGAAGACGGTTCACGCCTTGCCAGCGGCAGCCGAATTGGTGGCGAAGCGCCGGTCCGCACGACGTACCGCACCGATGTATTCCAGCACTACGGCGAGCAAGCCGATCGAGAAATCGATCGGATCATTTCGCAGAACCGCAACGGCGCAGCCAGCGTAGAACAGGCAACTGAACACGTGCGGCAACAGAAGCAGGGGGGTGTCCTGCAGCCGGTGCAGAACCGCTTGCGTGCAGCTCCCGGCGCGTCAGCACATCGCGCTGGGCAGGCAGCCGCCTAGGCAGTACGCCGCGCCCACGGCCTGTCTTTTCGCATTTGCCTGCCATATCAGTTTTTTCATGTGACCCACTCCCCAGGGAGCGCATCATGCAGTCCCAAGCCCAGCCCTCAGTCGTGCCACCTCCATTGACCGGAGCCAAGCTCGTGATGGGGAGCTTTGCCGTGGCCCTGGTCACTTTCATGAACGTGCTGGACTCGTCGATCGCCAACGTCGCGATCCCGACAATTTCCGGCAACCTAGGCGTTTCGGTGGATGAGGGTACCTGGGTCATCACGCTGTTCGCTGCCGCCAACGCCGTGGCCATCCCGCTGACCGGCTGGCTGACCCAGCGCGTGGGCCAAGTGCGCCTGTTCGTTGGGGCAATCCTGATGTTCGTGCTGTCGTCGTGGCTGTGCGGCATCGCGCCCAACCTGGTCACGCTGTTGGCCGCGCGTATCCTGCAGGGCGCCGTGGCGGGTCCGCTGATTCCGTTATCGCAGTCGATCCTGCTGTCCTCTTATCCCAAGGAGAAGAGTGCCGCGGCGCTTGCGCTGTGGGCGATGACGGCCACGGTAGGACCGATCGCTGGCCCGGCACTGGGCGGCTGGATGACCGACAGCTACTCCTGGTCGTGGATCTTCTACATCAATGTGCCGGTCGGCCTGTTCGCCGCAGCCGTCACCTGGGCCATCTACCGTGACCGCGAAACCGCCACGCGCGTGCTGCCAATTGACGTCGTGGGCCTCGCCTCGCTCGTCACCTGGGTGGCATCACTGCAGATCATGCTCGACAAGGGCAAGGATCTCGACTGGTTCAGTTCACCGGTCATCGTCGCCCTGGCCATCGTCGCGCTACTCAGCTTCCTCTTCTTCGTGATCTGGGAGCTGACCGAACCGAATCCCATCGTCGACTTGCGCCTGTTCAAGGGCCGCAATTTCTTGGCAGGCACGGTCGCCATCTCGGTGGCCTTTGCCCTCTTCTTTGCCAACCTCGTGGTGCTGCCGCAGTGGATGCAGCAATACCTGGCCTATCCCGCCGTCAACGCAGGGCTGGCGATGGCGCCGCTGGGCATCTTTGCCGTGCTGCTGGCGCCGGTCGTGGGCAAGATCCTGCCCAAGTCGGAATTGCGCGTGCTTGCCACGCTGTCCTTCCTCGGCTTTGCCGGCGTGTTCTACATGCGCTCGCAATTCAGCACCGGCGTGGACATGTTCACGCTGGTGCTTCCCACGTTGCTGCAAGGCATTCCGACCGCGCTGTTCTTCGTTCCGCTGACGGCTATCATCCTGTCGGGCCTGCCACCGGAGAAGATTCCGGCCGCCGCCGGGCTGTCCAACTTCGTCAGAGTCTTTTGCGGAGCGGTAGGCACGTCGCTGGCCACTACCATCTGGAACGACCGGGCCGTGCTGCACCATGCGCGTCTGGTGGAGCAGGCCAGCCCGGGCAACCCGCTGTATGGCGCGGCGCTTCAGTCGATCGAGTCGACCCTGGGCTTCAGTCCCGCACAAGCCGCTGCCTACTTCGAACGCGGCCTGAACACGCAAGCCATCATGCTTGGACTGAACGACATATTCTGGATTTCAGGTGTGATCTTTGCCGCCGTCATTCCGCTGATCTGGTTCACGAAGCCCGACAAAGGGGCCGCGTCCGGCAGCGCGGCTGCGGCCCACTGACACCAGGCAATCAGTTCCTCGGCCAGCGTTCTGTCACACCGTCGAGAGAGGCACACCATGCATCTGGGGAAATCGTATTCATTATCCGAGTTCACGCGCTGGTCGAGGCGACAACTTTATGCCTCTCTGGCGTGCGCTTCGCTGCCCGTTGTCCTTTACCAGTTCCTCGGGCTGAAATGGCTGTCGATTCCAGTGTCGGTGGTGGTGCTGCTGGGCACCGCCACGTCGTTCATCGTGGGTTTCAGGAACGTGCAGACCTACGGCAGAGCCGTGGAGGCACAGCAGGCCTGGACGGAAATCCTAAGCCTCAGCCGATGTCTGGGTGTGATGAGCCGAGACTTTCCGGCAGGGCCGGCAGCCGGGCGAGAACTGATGCTCCGGCATTGCGCGTGGCTGACTGCGCTTCGCTATCAACTGCGAAGCCCACGAGTGTGGGAAAACGCAGGCAAGGCAGCTAACATGGAATACCGGAAGTACTACCAGGTCCCCGAGTGGGAAACCCCATTGGAACATGCGCTTGCGCGGTATCTGCCGCAAGCCGAGCTCGACTCGGTTCTGCATGCCGAGAGCAGGACAACCCGGTTGCTCGGAACGCAAGCGGCGGCCATCAAACGACTGCTTGCCGCCGGCGAGATCAGCAATGCCTTCTACCTGGAGCTGGGAGGATTGATCCGGAGCCTGTTCGTACAGCAAGGGCGGGCGGAGCGCGTCAAGGAGTACCCGTACCCCAGGCAATATGAGGTCATCAACAAGCTCTTTGTCAGTACCTTTTGTCTGCTGCTGCCGTTTGGCATTCTGACGGAGTTCGAAAAGCTCAATGCCAGCGTGTCAGGCGTCATGCATGGCCATATGATCTGGCTCGTCATTCCCTTCAGCACGATGATCTCGTGGATGTACCTCGCGCTGGAGCAAGTGGGCGAAAGTACAGAGAACCCGTTCGAAGGCAACCCGAATGACGTGCCCATGGCGCGGATCTGCCGGAAGATCGAACGTGATCTCATGGACATGCTTGGTGAGAAGAGCGATGTTATCGAGCCGGCGGCAGAGCATGGCATTGTTCTGTAGGTCAGGCCGTGACAGTTAACGGCCGTTCCGCCAATAAAATGGCGCAACACAACTGAACGCATATCGGGATGCCAGTGTTTGTCATTGAAGATGAGCTTCACGCCGAATGGCAAGGCGAGTTCGAAAGTTTTGCGGCGGCGCTGGCCGAACTCCGGAACAGGGCTGCCATCAAGTGGGATGAGGCACCCAACCGACCACCATGCAGCAGTGCGCGGACCTGTGGGCGCGAATACGTAATAGTCGAATTTGATGGCCGAGCGACTCCCTGGCGGGAGCTGAATCGAACCGCTGTGTTGAGCATTGACGCCGAAGGTGCCAGCGTCGAATGATGCCCAATATGGCCACGTCGATCACTCCGATCTCCCGCTCGTTGCCGAGCGGGACAGTGTTCTACACGTGGGTCAACATTCGATGCAAAAACCTACCTCGGGTGGGTCAGGATTCGGTGCAAATCAACATTTAGGGAATAGTTTGATAAATTTCCGAACAAAAAAACACCCCTCTTCAGGGGTGTTGGGGGTCGGGATGCTGCTTATCTAGCCCTAACTATGTATGGATAGTTGGGGGGAATAACCGAAGCCACCGGGGCGTTGTCATATCAAGCGACGAGTCCGTCGGCCGACAGGGAAATCGGCGCGATCAGTAACCCCACACCTGCATTTCGTCCAGCGAGTAGCCCCACTGCGTGGCGCGCTGCGTGCCGTACATGCGCACGTAGCGGCCGCTGCCCTTGAGGTTGGCCAGCGACACGTGGCCCCACGATGCGCCGTTCGAGGTCGAGTAGATGTTCGTCCAGTTCACGCCATCGTTCGACGTCTGGATGGAATACACCTTGGCGCCCGCATCCCAGTACAGATCGACGCCGGTGATGGTGCGCGTGGAGCCCAGATCCACCATCAGCCACTGCGCGCCCGCCACGCCTTCCACCGAATCCCAGCGGGTGCTGGTGGTGTTGCCGTCAAATGCGTAGGCCGGGCCAAGGCTCGCGCTGTAGCTCGACGATGCGCTGGCCGGCTTGCCTTGCGACAGCAGCGTAACGGCCTGCGAGGCGGTGACCGTGGTGCCAGCGTAGTAGTTCGAACCGAGCTTGGCCTTGGTGGTGTCCGAGTTCACGCCGAATTGCGACAGGCTCCAGCGCTGGCCGGTGGTCACATCGCCGAGGTAGAGCTGGTAGCCGCCGGCGCTGGTCGACGAGAAGAACAAGTAGTTCGTGTTGTTCACGGGCGATGGGTCGGAGTTGTTGCTATTGCAGTCGTTGAGCGAGAGCTGGTTGGGCGTGTCGCTCGGGTTGACCTTGGTGTAGATCTGGTCAGCCTGGCTGGTGGCGTCGTGCCAGCGGGCGTAGAACACGGTGCCGTCCGCACGCACGATCGGGTAGTACGTGGCCAGGCCTGCCGGCGTGTCGAACGCCACCTTGCTGGTGCTGCCCACCGTCTGCTTGTACAGGCCCATGCCCGAACCCGTGCCCGTGGTGTAGTACACGGCTGTGCCATCCGGCGTGGCAAACGGCATCGAGTTTTCCAGCGTCGGTGCGGTGTGCGTCAGGTTAATGACCGACGTGAACACCGGGCCCGAGCTGGTGTACGACAACGCGGCCTGCATCACGTCGCCGTTCTGCTTGAAGAGCAGCGACTTGCCGTCCGTGCTGAACTTCGGGTCTTCATTGCGCGTCTGGCCGGTGCTGTTGGTCAGGTTGATTGGCTGGCTGCTCGAGCCGACCTGCCAGAAGAACACGTTCCACGCGTTGTTGGTGATGCCCATGAAAGCCAGCCACTTGCCGTCGGGGCTGAACACGGCGTTCATCGGGTCCTGGATGCCCCAGGCTGCCTTCGACACCTGCGTGAGCGTCCGTGCCGAGAAGTCGTAGATGAAGATCTGGCTGGTGCCGTCGCCATAGCTCACGTAGCTGTGGTACGCGAGCTTGCCGGTCAGGCTGGCCGGAAAGGTGCTGTTGGATTGCGTGGGCGGATTGGCCACGCAGGTGGCTTGGCTGGGGGCGGAAAACAGGGCAAACGCCGCGCCGGCAAGCAGGCCAAGACGGCCGAAGGAAAACAACTGGGTGCGCATGAAACAGGACTTCCTATGCAAGTGGGTCAGTGGCAGTGGCAACCGCCGCATTAAGTCCGCGTCACCTCGTGGAATTCGGGCAAAGCTTCGCCAAACTCGGTGGTCGACCAAGTTGAAAAAGCGCCACAAAACCGGGGGGAGTGACGAGGGATGAAACGCGCCAAAAACCCTGTTGCTTCGTATCGTCGTGCTTCTTGTCGGGGTCTCGACTACATCGAGAAGGCGAGTCGCGGGCCAGACTGTAAGGGTTTCGCTGACTGTCCGAAACCCCAATAAGAAAGCCGTTTTCGCCCTAATTTGCCGCGGCAGGCACGGGCCGCCACATGCTCATGTAAAACTGACACGCACGGACTGCACAACGTTGATAACGCTGCACGTGCGCAGTCCCTTTTGTTATTTTTACCGCGACCATTTGCCGCGTGTTTTAAACGCGGCGGCGGTGTGAAGTTTGCTGTCGAGGCACGGCGTTGTGCGTGGTGGCGCACCGGCGCAGCTCGTCTATCACGGGGGGCGATGTTGCTGCGGGCAAGTCGAATCCGCGCCGAAACCAGTCGAGCGGGGCAATGCACTGTGAGTGGGTTTGCGGCAGACGCCCGTGCCGCAACATTTTTGCCAAGCAAGGCCATGCCGGCTAAGTCGAGGGGGGAGGCGCCTTCGGCAAGCATTGCCAATCGCATCACACCCTGCGGAAGATATTCCCCTTTGCCGAGGGTGAAGCGCGTATGCTGGGGACTGCCACTTGGCAAGCAACGCAACAGGAGTACCACCATGGCCAAGAGTCAATTGCGCGGCAACCGCGAAGCGAAGAAGCCTAAGCAACCGAAGAAACCTGCGGTGCCAGCAACGCCGTTCAGCACAGTTCAATCGCGGGCCGCAAGCGAGGCTGCTGCCAAGAAGAAGACGTAACGCGTTGGCTGCAGACCTGCCATGCAGGGCCGATATGTAAAGCGCGACGTTCTCTATCGCGACGCCAACCATCCACATTGACAGTCGAACGCGCAGACCGATTCGGGAGGCGCACCATGATCCACCACGACATACATCAGACATTCCGAGGGCTTCCCCTAACAACCCAGCAAGAGGCGGAAGTCCGTCATTACTTGAACAGGCAGCGCAGGCTGGGCAAGCCATGGAATACCCCGGAGTTGCGGGCGATGCTGAAAGATATGCTTCTGCCCCCAAGCACCGAGGACGACAGTCGGAGCGAGTCCACTCTGGCGGCTTCGGCCGCTGCGGAGCGCGCAGCCACGCTCGTGGATGAGGCCACGGAGCCAATTGAGGCGTACGAGGAATGGATCGCCGCCATGGAAATCGAGAACATGAAGAAAGACGCGCACTAGGTACGCGCATCCGCGAGTTTCGAGCTAAGAGCGATAGCGTTGTGACGGCACGGGGGTAGCCGCATCGTCGCGCCGCAAGCGACCAATGGGAGAGCATCGGAACAGCCAAACATGCGGCTGCGAAGATGGCCGAAGATGTCATCGATGGATTTTTTCCTGGCCAATTCATGATTTCCGAGTAGGTGCATCAGACCTGCAGCCAGTGCCGGCACTGCACCGCCCATGACCTGTCTGCGCCGACTACCAAGCGACGCTGGAGGCAGACAGCAGGAGGCCGTATGGTCCGCATGCGCTATGCGGTCGGTTTGATTTATGAGGTGTGCGACCCGACCGCCGATTTCATCTTCAATTTCCACGCCGCACAAACAGCGCGCCAGGTAGTCATCACCGAGTCATTGCAGTTGACTCCGGCGTTGCCAGCAAAGCCCCACACAGAACCAACGCTGCTCAATCGACGCCTGCGTGTCCGGGCGCCCAAGGGACCCTTCTCCGTCAGCTATGCCGCAACCGTCGACATCGACCATCTGCTGACGCCTCCTGAGCAGCTGTTCGAAGTCCCCGTTGCAGATCTCCCGCTCGATGTCATCACATACCTGGCCCCAAGTCGCTACTGCGAATCGGATCGCCTCATGGAATTCGCGCTGCGAGAGTTCGGCGGTTATCAGCGTGGGTACCCGCTTGTCATCACGATTCGGGACTGGGTCTGCCGCTACGTGCGATTTTCGCCGCAGTCTACGAACGAGCGTACGTCTGCCGTGAGCACACTCGTTGAGCGCAAAGGCGTGTGCCGGGATTATGCGCACCTCATGATCGCGTTATGCCGTGCACTGAGTATTCCAGCACGCTTTTCGAGCAGCCTGGATTACGGTGCTGATCCGCTGCTGGGTCCACCGGATTTTCACGCGTTTGTGGAGGTGTTTTTGGGGCAACGATGGTATTTGGTCGATCCATCGAATGCGTCAGTGCCCATGGGGCTTCTGCGAATCGGTACGGGGCGTGACGCTGCGGATGTCCCAATTGCCATGGTCTTCGGCAATGTCAAACCGTCGCGACCGCTGGTGGAAGTTCAGGCCATTGCAAGCAGTGATCTGGGATTCAGCATGCCAATCGACACCGCGCTCGGAATCAGCACGTGGTAAGAAGATAGTAGTCGTTCACCACTCGTCCGTTGTGGGCGGCTCGTCTTCGACACCAAGGATCACATCGATCGCCGCTCGCCCAGCCAGCTCACCGATCAAGTGCGCCCAACGTCGAGAGAAGGGGCCGCCGTGGACTTTGATGCGCTTGCCGATTGCCGCAATGCCGGGGGGCTGTATTGGGCCTTCGATACAAAACCACAGATCGAACATGTCCTTGGATGTACCCACGAGTTCCAGGTGAATATCGTAACCACGGTACTCCGTCGTATGTGTCATCGCGCTACTCCCCTGACAAATCGGGATCACTTCCGGAGGCATCAGTGATTCTGCACCGCAATTCGTACCGTCCAGAAGTGGAGATTTCCGGCGTCGTTGAGTTGTTCCGTCGAGGTGTTTTCCTTGCCTGACAGGCGAATTCGGCGGGCTCGCCCACCGCAGCGCGGATTTGGGGGCGACGCTCGTTATGGTACCGCCGCCAGTCGACGATTTTGCTCCGAGCGTCCTCCAGGGACAAGAGCCAACGCTCGTCCAGGCATTCTTGCCGGAACTGCCCGTTGAAGCTCTCGTGGAGTTCCGCACCCTGCTCGTATGCCCAGCGGTCCATCGCCTATGAGATGAACTCGCTGCCGTTGCCCACCTTCATGGTTTGGGGCTTGCCACACTGGGCAAACGTCGCTTCGCTGACGCCCTGCTTGCGGACTTTCGTGCCTGGATCCGCTTGCTTGAGCAATGCTATCTGCGCCTCCGTGAACTTGCTCGTCTTCATGGCATGCCTTCCGATTCAAATCGTGAAAATCATGCCGGATCCTCTACTTCTCAGCGGTACTGTTTCTTGGTGTAGGGGCAATGATGTTCAGGCCATAGCCGCCAGCCGATTGCCGGGCGGTTGGCCGATTGCATCGACGAGGCCGCGCGACAGGCCACGGCTGGCTAGCCGCACAC